>JBFKIN010000042.1:0-12858 GCA_041632255.1 Oceanococcus sp.
CGGCCACGGTGCTGGCAAAAGCCACCACCATCACGGCGGTGATGAGGGCAACACCGCTCTGGCGCTTCACAGGTCCGCCCGTGTGGTGAAGAGCAGCCGCACTTCGCCCAGCCACTGACTCGCGATCAGCAGTTCCACCGCATCCGGCAGAGGTTGCATATCCGGCGCCAGCGCTGCCGCGCTGGGAGGGGGCCAGTCTTCCCGCCATTCACCCCCTTCGTCGAGAAAGCGCCATCCCAGGCTTTCGATATCCTCGAGCAGCGGCAGGCGCAGCGGCTCGTCCGACTGTCCGCGATCCAGATTGCGCCAGGACAAACGCATGAGCCGGCCGTCGGTATCGAGGAAATAGGCCACACGCTCAAGACTGGAGCGCGGCAGGCCCAGGGGGTTGGGACGCCCGCCGTGGGTGAATTCCACGCGTCCATCCTCGGGTTCGTAAAAGGCCGGCTGCAGGTCGCCGAACTGGTCCCGGATCGGCCGGCTGCGGGCCTGGCTCAGATCCTGGCGCAGGCGCTGCACCGCCATCTGCCAGCTCTGCAGACGCTGGTAGCTGCGCTCGAGCGACTCCTCGCTGCGGATCAATGCATTGAGGCCACCGTAGGCCATGACGCTGAGCAGGGCGAAAATGGCCATCGCCGCGACCAGTTCCAGCAGGGTGAATCCGCGCTGTTGCGTCATGCATCAGCCTCCGAAGCTTGGTATCGCACTTGGCTGCTGCCGAATCGGGGCAGCTTGCGGTACCCGTGGCTGCGGCTGGGCGAAAAAGGCCGCCAGCGTCACCAGCCAGCCGCCATCACGACCATCATCCAGACGCACCCTGACGGTGACCCGCCGAATGCGGTCATCGGGCGTACCTTCGACCACACGCTCCCAGAACCAGTCCCGACGAGCCATGTCGATGCCGCCGTCGCTCTTGCCGATGGCCGGCCAGCTCTGCGAGAGCTGCTGCTCAACCATCAGGTTGTTCGCCACCCACCCGGCAACGGTCTTGTCCTGCAGATAGACCGCATTCCGACCATAGAAGGTCGCAGCATTCATGATGCCGCCGAGGGTCAGTGCGAGCACGACAAGTGCGGCCAGCACCTCGATCAGCGTGAACCCCGACTGCCGGCGGCTCATGACAGGGGTAGCTCGTCCCGTTCCAGGCGCTCCAGGCTGAGCTGACCCAGCAGGTTGCCACGGATGCGATACACGCTGTCGAGCTGGGGCGCGAGCAGTTGCAACTCGAAAGGCGTCAGTTCACCGCTGGTGAAAAAGAGAATCTGCGGGGTGAGCGCCTTGGGGTCGTCCTGACGCACCGGCACGTCCTCGACTTCAATGCGCAGCTGCAGCGGCTCCGGCAACGGGCGCGCGCGCAGCGGGCCACGATCAGCGTAGCGAACCCAGCCTTCTTCACCCAGGGCCAGAAACTGATAGCCCTTCTCAGTCTGAATCCAGCCGATCTGCAGGCCGGTCAGTCCTGATTCGTCCCGCGCCAGTTCAAAAATGGCCAGCAATCGCCGGGCCTCCTCCGCTGCCTTGTCATCCAGGTTGCGCCCGCCCAGGGTCAGGCTGGCAAAGCCGAGGATGATCCCGATGATGAAAACCACCACCAGGATTTCCAGCAGGGTGAAACCACCTTGTCGCGTCGCGTGAATCAGCCTTGCTCCGGCGCCCAGTTGCCAATATCCGCGGCCGGCCCCGTACCACCCGGGCGCGCGTCCGCGCCATACGAGAAGATATCCAGCTCGCTTTTCACTCCGGGATTGAGATACTGGTACTCGTTGCCCCAGGGATCCTTCGGCAGGCTCTTGATGTAACCGCCGGATTTCCAGTTGGGCGCCGGCGGATCGCCGCTCGGGCGTTGAACGAGCGCATCCAGGCCCTGCTGGGTGCTGGGGTAGTTGAAGTTGTCCAGCCGGTAGAGTTCCAGCGCACTTTCCAGAACGCGGATATCCTGGCGCGCCTTGGTCGCGCGGGCTTCGTCCGGACGATCCATGATGCGCGGCACAACCGCCGCGGCCAGGATCGCCAGTATGACGACCACGACCATGATCTCGATGAGGGTGAAACCGCGTTGACGCGAGGCTGGCATGTTCGATGTATGAAAAGATGAGTTCATGGGCGCAATGATAATCGATCGCTGGTTCGAAGACCGCCGGACGGCGCTGGCCTGTATGACCATGGCGCTGCTGATTGGTGCCCTGAGCCTCGGCGGGCAGGAGCTGGCCGCCCAGTTGCGCTATGACCGCAGCGCGCTGCTGGCCGGCGAGTACTGGCGCGCCCTGACCGGTCACCTGGTGCACGCTTCGCCGGCTCACACGGCCCTCAACATCGCCGGCCTGGTTCTGATCGCACTGCTGTTTCCCGAACCCATCTCACTGCGTGTCTGGGCTTGGCGGCTTCTGCTGCTCAGCCTGTCAGTCAGCGCACTGATCCTGTGGCGGGTGCCGGACCTGGCCTGGTACGTCGGTCTGTCAGGCGTTCTGCACGGCTTCTTTGTACTCGGATTCTGGTGGCTGTTTCGCCAGGGTGACCGCTTTTCCCTGCTGCTCTTGCTGGTGCTCATCGCCAAGCTGGCCTGGGAACATCTGCACGGCCCGATCACCAGCAACGAAGACCTGGTGGGGGTGCCCGTGCTCGTGGAGGCCCACAGTTATGGCGCAATCAGCGCTGTCTTTTATATTCTCTGCCGCGAAATCTGGCGAGCCTCATTCCCGGAAGCCAGCGATTCAAGGACAAGCCAATGACTGCATTTGCGTTCGTATTTCCTGGTCAGGGTTCCCAGCATGTCGGCATGCTGGATGCCTGGATTCGGGAACGACCAGAGGTCGCCGCTACCGTCGAAGAGGCCAACGCGGCGCTGGGTTTCGATCTGGCGGGACTGATTCAGAACGGTCCGGCCGAGGAGCTCAATCAGACCATCAACACGCAACCGGCAATGCTACTCGCGGACGTCGCGATCTGGCGTGCCTGGCTGGCGCAAGGCGGCCCGGAGCCGCAGGTGGTCGCCGGCCACAGTCTGGGTGAATATGCGGCCCTGGTGGCCAGCGGAATGCTGGCATTTGCGGAGGCCCTGCGTCTGGTGCGCCAAAGGGCGCAGTACATGCAGGAGGCGGTTCCGGCCGGGCAGGGCGCCATGGCCGCCGTCATCGGCCTGGATGACGCCGCAGTCGCAGCGCTGTGTGAGGCACAGGCACAGGGGCAAGTACTGGAGCCGGTCAACTTCAACGCGCCCGGGCAGGTGGTCGTGGCCGGCGAGGCTGCGGCGGTGGAGCGGTTGCTGGCCCACGCCAAGAGCGCCGGCGCCCGCATGGCCCGCGCCATTCCGGTCAGCGTGCCGGCTCACAGCGCCCTCATGCAGCCGGCAGCCGAACGGCTGGCGCAGGCGATGCAGACAATCGAATTCCGGGCTCCGCGCATCCCCGTGCTGCATAACGTGGATGCAGGGCAGGCGACGGCGGAAGGGGTGCGGGCGCAGCTAGCCCGTCAGGTTGCCGCGCCGGTGCGCTGGGTCGACAGCCTGCAGACCATGGCCACGCAATTCGGCATCGAAGCCGCCTGTGAGTGCGGCCCGGGCAATGTGCTCTGCGGTCTGGGCAAACGCACTATCAAGGACATCCCTTTTCAGGCTCTGGGCCAGCCGGAGGCCATGAAAGCTGCGCTGGAGGCGCTGAAACATGCTTGATCTGAATGGAAAGCAGGCCCTGGTCACCGGTGCGAGTCGTGGTATCGGCGCCGCCATTGCCGAGCGCCTGGCCCGCCAGGGCGCCGTGGTCTGGGGCACTGCCACCAGTGCGGCTGGCGCTGCCGCCATCACCGAGCGCCTGCAGGCCATACACCCGGAGTGCCGTGGACTCGCGCTGGATGTCACTGATGCCGAGGACTGCGCTGCTGCGGTCAGCCAGGCGGGAGCGGTGGACATACTGATCAACAATGCCGCGATCACTCGCGACACCCTGTTGCTGCGCATGAAGGACGCCGACTTCGAGCAGGTCATCGCGACCAACCTTTCGGCCCAGGCGCGCATGAGCCGACTGGTCCTCAAGGCGATGATGAAGAAGCGCTGGGGCCGAATCATTTCCATCGGTTCCGTAGTCGGCTATTCGGGCAATGCCGGGCAGACCAACTATGCCGCGGCCAAGGCGGGGATTGCCGGGTTCTCCCGTGCACTGGCGCAGGAGGTGGCTTCCCGCGGCATCACGGTCAATGTGGTGGCGCCGGGTTTCATCGATACCGACATGACGCGGGACCTGCCCGAGGACGTCAAGCAGCGACTTCTCGGCCAGATCCCGCTCGGTCGTCTGGGAGAGGCGGCCGAAGTCGCCAGCGTAGTGGCTTTTCTGGCCTCCGAAGAAGCGGGGTACATGACCGGCCAGAGCTTGCATGTCAATGGTGGCATGCTGATGCCCTGAAGCCCTTGCCGGTGCGGCTCGAGGCCCGCCGAAAGGCATTGGCCGAATTGCTGGCACAGGGGTATTCAATTCACTAGAATGTCGGCCGCAGTCCGCTGCATTTCACCAATGAGGGAGCAAACCCAAAATGAGTAACATTGACGAGCGCGTCAAAAAGATCATCGCTGAGCAACTCAGCGTCGAGATCGACAAGATCACCCCGGAGGCCCGTTTTGTGGACGATCTGGGTGCGGATTCTCTTGACACGGTCGAGCTGGTGATGGCGTTGGAAGAAGAGTTCGAAATCGATATCCCGGACGAGGAAGCGGAAAAGATCGTGACCTTCCAGGACGTGCTCAACTACGTGCAGTCGAACGCCAGCGACGCCTGATCGTCGCATGGCTTGTTCCCTCCTGCGCCATGCGCGGGAGCCTGATTCCAGGCCGCTTGCAGGTGCTTGAGGCAGTTCCTGCAAGCGGCCCGATTCTTTGGGGGACCGCCTCATGCAAAAACGACGAGTCGTGGTCACCGGGCTGGGCGCCATCAGCCCTGTGGGTCTGACCGCTCAGGCCAGTTGGGAGAGCATCAAGGCCGCTCGCAGCGGGATCGGCCCGCTGGACAGCTATGACGCCAGCCAGTACCCGACGCGCATTGCCGGCCTGGTCCGCAATTTCGATCCGACCGAGCACATGAGCCCCAAGGAGGCCCGCAAGGTGGACAGCTTCATCCACTACGGCATTGTGGCCGGAGATGAAGCGCTCGGGGATAGCGGCATTGACCTGGAGGCCGTCGATCGGGATCGTTTTGGCGTGCATATCGGTTCCGGCATCGGCGGCATCGGCACCATAGAGGCGAACCACAGCCTTCTGCAGGAACGGGGCGTCCGCAAGATTTCACCGTTCTTCGTGCCTGGCAGCATCATCAACATGATCTCCGGCAACATTTCCATCCGACACGGACTGCGCGGGCCCAACTTGGCGACCGTCACGGCCTGCACGACGGCAACCCACTGCATCGGCCTGTCTGCGCGCCTGATTGCCTGCGGCGATGCGGACATGATGCTCGCTGGCGGATCCGAGGCCGGTTCCAGTCCGCTCGGCATGGCCGGCTTCTGCGCTGCCCGCGCACTGTCCCAGCGCAATGACGAGCCGACGAAAGCCAGTCGTCCCTGGGACAAGGATCGCGACGGCTTCGTCCTCGGCGATGGTGCCGGCATACTGGTGCTGGAGGAATACGAACATGCGCGTGCGCGAGGTGCCCGCATTTATGCCGAGCTGGCCGGCTTCGGCATGAGCGCGGATGCCCATCACATCACGGCCCCGCTGGAAGACGGTTCCGGTGCGGATCGCTGCATGCGCAATGCATTGCGTGATGCGGACCTCGCACCCGAAGACATCGACTACATCAATGCCCATGGCACCAGCACCCTGGCAGGCGATGTGGCCGAAACACAGGCCATCCGGCGCTGTTTCGGCAGCCATGCCGACAGCCTGCCGGTCAGTTCCACCAAGTCCATGACCGGCCATCTGCTGGGCGCCGCCGGCGGCATCGAGGCCGTCTTCAGCCTGCAGGCCCTGAGGGATCAGTTGTTGCCACCCACGATCAATCTGGAGCAGCCGGGTGAAGGCTGCGATCTGGACTATGTGCCGAACCAGGCACGCGCGGCGAAGCTGCGCACCGTGCTGAGCAACTCGTTCGGCTTCGGTGGCACCAATGGCACGCTGATCTTCCAGAGCCTCTGAGGCCGGGCCGCGGCCAGCTGTGGACCTCATCACGCTGGACCGCGAGGTCGATCTGTTTGCCCTGCATGCGGCCGATCCGCACAACTGGCCTTATCTGCTGGAAAGCCGTCAGCCGGACCCGCGTATAGGACGCTACAGCCTGCTTCTGGGTGAGCCACGCCAACGTGTGAGCTGTCATCGCCCGGAAGAGCTCGACAAGCTGTTCGCGCGGCTGCCACAGATTCTGCCCATCCAGCCCGGCACCACGGACACCCAGCCGCCATTCATGGGAGGGTGGTTCCTGTATCTGTCGTACGACGCGGCCCTGGGCATGCAGCCGCATCTGCAACCGCCGGCTGCGTTTCCGCCTGCAGGTGAGGCTCCCCCGCTGGCCCTGGCGGTGTACTGTGGGGCGGCCATTATGGTGGATCATGTGGCACGGCAAAGCTGGATCGTCAGCGAGAGCGGGCAGGCAAGAGTGCACCGGGCGCAGCTCGAAAAGATCAAGCCCCCGGCTTTTGCCCCGCTGCATCTGCGCTTCGCCAGCGATGCACCGGACGCCTTTCTGGAAGCCGTGCAGCAAGCCGTGGCCTATATTCACGCCGGCGACATCTATCAGGCCAATCTATCCCGTTGCTGGAGCGCCGGCGCTATGCCGGCAGAGAAGATGCTCGCCGCCTATTCGCGCCTGCGCGAGGCCAATCCGGCCTGTTTCGCGGCCTCCATCCAGGACCGGGATCTGCGCCTGGCATCGGCATCTCCTGAGCGCCTGTTCCTCCTGGACCGCGATCGCATCGAGACCCGTCCCATAGCCGGGACACGCCCACGTGGCAGCAGCCCGGAGCAGGATCAGGCCTTGATTGAGGAGCTGCTGCGGCACCCCAAGGAACAGGCCGAACACATCATGTTGGTGGACCTGGAGCGCAATGATCTGGGGCGCATCTGCCAGGCGGCCTCGGTCGAGGTGTCCGAGTTTCTGGCCCTCGAAAGCTACGCGACGGTGCACCATATCGTCTCCAACGTCCGCGGCCGTCTGCGTGGCGATGTCTGCCTGCGGGAACTGCTGGAAGCGGTCTTCCCGGGAGGCACCATCACGGGATGCCCCAAGATCCACTGCATGCAGCTCATCTCGATGCTGGAAAAGCGCCTGCGCGGTGCCTACACGGGGAGCCTGGGTTATATCTCGAATTCTGGACGGATGGATTTCAACATCCTGATCCGCACCCTCGCGCACGAGCGCGGCGCGGTTGGCTTTGCCGCCGGCGCCGGCATCGTGGCCGACTCCGTACCCCGACGCGAACTGGCGGAAACCGAGGCCAAGGCCGCGGGACTGATGCGGGCGCTAGCCTGATGGACTGCTGGATAGACGGCCAGCCCGCCGACGCCCTGCCGCTCAGTGACCGCGGCTTTCAGTATGGCGATGGCGTGTTCCGCACCATGCTGGTCTGGCAGGGGGAGGTTGTCTGGCAGTCCGAGCAGCTCGCCTTGTTACGACGTGATGCCGGTCGGCTGGACCTGCCGTTGGCCGCCGATGAAATATTGATTGATGAACTCATCCGAGCCGCAACGGGTGTCCAGCGGGGCGTTCTCAAACTGATCGTGACCTCAGGTGATGGCCAACGCGGCTACGCCCGGCCGGGCAACCTCCAGTCGCGCCGTGTGCTGTCGCGAAGCGCCTTGCCCGAATGGCCCACGCAAGCCTGGAAAGAGGGTGTCCGGGTCACCGGGCTGGGGCTGCGCATGGCGAACCAGCCGGCACTCGCCGGCGTCAAGCACCTCAACCGCCTGGAGCAGGTGCTCGCCCGCGCCCAACTGCCGGCCGACTGTGATGAGGGTCTGCTCTGCAATGAGCAGGGTTGGCTGCAATGCGGCATCATGAGCAATCTGTTCTGGTACGCGGACGGCAGCTGGCACACCCCGGTGGTCGAAGCCGCGGGGGTGGCTGGCGTGACACGCGAGAAATTGATGCAACTGTCGGGCCTGTCAGTGCGGGAGAGCCGGAACGACCCGATGCGGGTTCAGGCCGAGGCTGAGCGTCTGTTCCTGTGTAATGCGCTGATCGGCATCTGGCCAGTGGCCCGATGGGATGAACGGCGCTACGACACCGGGCGTGACGAGGCCATCGGCCTGAATGCGTTGCGTCACGCTCTGAACCACCCACTGCTGCGAGAGAGTATGTAATGTCGATTGGCAGGACACTGATACAAGGTGCTGTTCTTCCGGTATTTATTGCCTTGTCTGTTCTAGGCGGCGGCGCCTTGTGGCTGGATCACGCGCGGTTTCTGCGCGAGCCGCTGAACCTGGCCAAGGAGGAAACCGTCCTGCTCGAGGCGGGCCTCAATCAAACCGCCCTGCTGCAGCACTGGCAGGAGCAGGGCTGGTTGCGCCATGGCAGGGACCGCCTGTGGCTGCGCCTGCGTCAGAAACTTCTGGGCGGGACGTCGCATCTGCAGAAGGGCGAATATCTCCTGCGCCCCGGCGAGACGCTCCTGGCCGTGCTCGGACGCATGCAGCGTGGCGATGTGGTCATTCACGAATTCACCATCGTGGAGGGCTGGACCTTTGCGCAGTTGCGCGAGGCTCTGGCCCGGCAGCCCGCACTGGACCACCGTAGCGCCGGCTGGGGCAGCGCCGAGATCATGAGTGCCATCGGACGGCGTGATCTTCACCCCGAAGGGCGCTTTCTGCCGGAAACATACGCCTACACCCGCGGCATGAGCGACCTGGACTTCCTTGCCCGGGCAGCCCGCGCAATGGACGATGCCCTGGAACAGATCTGGTCTGACCGGACGCCCAATCTGCCGCTGAACAGCCCGGATGAGGCCTTGATTCTGGCCTCGATCATCGAAAAGGAAACGGGCCGGGCAGATGAACGCGGCCTGATCGCAGGGGTCTTCATAGAACGATTGCGCCGGGGCATGCGCCTGCAGACCGACCCCACAGTGATCTATGGCCTGGGCGAAAGCTTTGACGGCAACCTGCGACTGCGCGATCTGCGCACCGACAACCCTTACAACACGTACCGGCGGGCCGGACTGCCGCCCACCCCGATTGCGATGCCCGGCCGGGACGCGCTGTACGCCGCGGTCAATCCCGAAGGGGAGGGCGCGCTCTATTTCGTGGCGCGAGGCGACGGCAGCCACCAGTTCAGCCGCACCCTGAAAGAGCACGAGCAAGCCGTCAGACGCTATCAGTTGCAATGAGCGGCCGCTTCTTTGTTGTCGACGGCATGGACGGGGCCGGCAAGTCGACCGCCCTGCGCGCCGTGGCCAGCGCGCTGCAAACCGCGGGATATACCGTGCGGCTGAGCCGGGAGCCGGGCGGTTGTCCGCTGGCCGAAGAGATCCGCAGCTGCATGCTGCAGGACCGCGAACCGGCCATGCCGGTGGAGACCGAACTGCTGCTGGTGTTCGCCGCAAGAGCCGCGCATATGCAACAGACCGTTCTCCCTGCGCTCTCGCGCGGCGAGATCGTGCTCTGCGACCGCTTCGTGGACTCCAGCCATGTTTATCAGGGAACTCTCGGAGGTGCCGATGCGGCCTGGATCGATGAGCTCGCACGGCGGACGGTCCCCCGGCAGCCGGATTGCAGCTACATTCTTGATCTTCCGGTCGAGCTGGCGATCACGCGCATGAGCGGTCGCGGACAGGAAAACCGTTTCGACCGGGCAGGGCGCTCACTTCTGGAAACGGTACGCTCAGCGTTCCGGGAACGGGCGCTTGCCCAAGCCACCAGCCACAGGCTGCTGGATGCCAGCGTCGATGCCCAGACCCTGGGCGAAGCCTTGCTGGCCGCGATCAGGGAGCAGCTGTGAGTCAGGCGCCATACCCGTGGCAGCTGGCTGCATGGCGGCGTTTGCGTGAGCGACAACGCCAGCAGCGCCTGATGCAGGCGCTGCTCATCACCGGGCAGCCCGGTGTCGGCAAGTACGCCTTCGCGAGGGAGCTGGCCCGCAGCGGGCTGTGCGAGGACAGCAGCGAAAACAGTTGCGGGCGCTGCCCCAACTGCCAGCAATTCGACGCTGGCGCGCATCCGGACTTTGTCGAAGTGGCGCCGCTGGAAGGCAAGCGGGACATCCTGATCGACCAGATTCGCGAGTTCTGCCGCCAGATTCAACTCACACCGAGCCAGAGGGCAGGGCGCTACGCCATCATCCGTGGAGCGGACCGCCTCAACATCGCCGCCGCCAACGCGCTGCTCAAGTCACTTGAGGAGCCGCCATCCCGCGTGATTCTGTTGCTCACCGCAGATCAGCTGGTGAGAATTCCGCCGACGATCCGCAGTCGCTGCACCCGGATACCTATCCCCATGCCGAAGCCGTCGCAGGCCGGGGCCTGGCTCAAGGAACAGGGCATTGAAGCGGATCCGGCGTTGTTCCGGCGCCGCCAGGGCCCCTGTGTCTGGCTTCAAAAGGAACTGGCGCCCGCCCAGCAACAATCCCAGGAACGACAGTGGGAAGAGTTGCTGGATCGCATGGAACGGCAAGGCGACAGCCTGGCCGCCGCCGCAGCGGTGGGGGAGGATCACTTCGATGCGTTCGTGCTCTGGTGGCAATCCCGGCTGCTGGAACAGATGAAAAAGGATCCTGCGCGCTCACCCCTGCGTCGGGTGTGGGACGCCCTGATCACCGTGCGCCGTGAGGGTCATCTCAACTTCAATCGCTTGCTCGCCCTGGAAGGGCTGTTTATCCTCTACCTTCAAGTCGCCAGCCAAGTTCAAAAAGGGCAAGCCACATGAGTCAACCTGGCATCCTGACGCTGTCCATCAAGGAAAAAGCGGCGCTGTACATGGCCTACATGCCCTTCGTGAAGAATGGCGGGCTGTTCATCCCGACGTCCAAGCCCTACAAGCTGGGCGACGAAGTCTTCATCCTGCTCACCCTGATGGAAAGTTCCGAGCGGCTACCGGTCGCCGGCAAGGTCATCTGGCTCACTCCGCCCGGCGCTCAGAACAAGCGCCAGCAGGGCATCGGTGTGCAATTTTCCGAGCAGGATGGCGGGGAAACCCAGAAGAAGATCGAAGCCACGCTGGCCGGCGGCCTCAACTCGGACCGGCCCACGCACACGATGTAAGGCGATCAGGCCTCTGCCGGCCGTTCGGGCATGCCGCCTTTCAGACGCTTGGCTTCAAAACCCTTGTGGGTCAGTACGAACGAGCCGACCGCGCTGCGACGCCCACCGTCGCAATAAACGATGTAGGTCTTCGACTTGTCCAGGCTGGCTAACTTCAGCCGCAACATGAACAACGGAATGTTCAGCGCGCCGTCGAGATGATGGTTCTTGTATTCGCTGGGCAGGCGCACATCCAGCCAGATCGCTTCACCGGTGGCCACCTTTTCACTGGCCGCTGGAAAGCTGATGTCACTGGTGAGGGGCGCGGTCAGCAGCGCGCGGAAATCGTCCTTCGCCAGGCGCATCAGCGTGCCTTTCTCCAGCATCGTGACCGTGGCATTGCGCACATCGTCCGAGATCAGCGCCTCCTCGCCGAAGCAGGAGCTGGCGTCTAATTCGGCCAGGCGAATGGGTTTGGGGGAGGTCGGCGTTTCACGGGTCACCAGAGCCCGGCCGGCAATCAGGACGTAGAAAAAATCCCCTTCCTCGCCCTGGCGGATGACCACCTCGCCAGCCTTGGCCTGCACCTGTTCCATGCGCATGAACATGGCCTGCAGGTTGGAGGGCGGCACTTTCTGGAAGGCCTTCATCTGCAGCAATCGGGTCATCCAGTCGCCGGTGTCCTCGTCATCCTCGTGCTGCAGCTCGTCGACTTCAAAGGAACCGGTCTGGTCCCAGGTCAACATGACATCCAGCAAGCCAGAATCGATGGCGATATAGTCGACCTCGCTGCGGCAGATGGCATTGACGCGCCGCGGCACCTGGTGTGCCAGGCGATGCAGCGCATCGGCCGAACCGCCATGGATCGAGCGAACGATATTGCCGCTTTCGTCACACAGGGCGACATCTCCGCGCAGCACGTAGATGGAATCGGATTTGCTGCTGCCGATTTCAAACAGGCGCGTACCGGCTTTGGCGCGCTGCGCATCGATCCGCTTGTGGAGCTGCAATAAATTTTCTTCGCGCAATCCGTTGACCGGAATCAACTTGCGAAAGTCTTCCAGACTGAGCTGCTCGAGCGGCTGCTGTGCCATCGGCGGACAAATTCCCCAAATCATCAATCGAAACGGCAAGCATAACCAATCGGGGTTCCAAATGGCCACGCCAACGGTCCTGGCCAGGGCCAGCGCCTCCGCACCACCATTTCAGATTATCGGTCGTGCCTTGTACGAACGGGCTGCGCCTGCGCCCAGATGCACGCGGGAAGCATCACGGCAGAGCTCAGCGCTGCCAGGGACGCACTGACGCATGACAGGCAATCTCGCGCGGCCGCCAGGAGAGACAGTCAGGCTCCTGACTGTCCTGCAACGGCGGTGACGCGGCTCGGGACTGGCTTGAGGAACGAGTCATGGGAAACCACACCAAGACCTCATTCTACAATGCGCCTAATGTATATTATGTTAAATCCTGTAAATCACAACCAGTGCCGGCCAGCCCCACCCGCGCCCGGAGCCGGAATTCCCCATTGCCTAATAGGCTCTTGCGTTTCCCCGCGAGGCTTTCCTGGCGCCGGAATGTGACGCAGCGACCGGGCAGAATCCCGTCATCCGGCACGACACGCCGCCACCCGTCCATTCTTTCCCTCGCTCTGTCCCACCGAATTCCATTGATGCCCAACCTGCATCGATCTGTTCAACGGATTCGCTTTCGATC
>JBFKIN010000043.1:0-12806 GCA_041632255.1 Oceanococcus sp.
GGAGTGCGCTGCTGGCCGAAGTGGCGCGCCGCTTCCATGATGCCGGGAATCGTCCGATCCAACAGCGGCGCGACCGACTCTGTCACGCAGTCATCAAAGGACAGTCCGGTGCCGCCTACGGTGGCGATCAGACCGCAACGCTGCGCCACACCGGCAGCCACCGCCTGCTGTATCGCCTCGGGTTCCGGAGGAATGCGCACACGGTGGATCGGGTCGAAGCCGGCCTCGGCCAGCTGTTCGGCCAGGGCGTCGGCGGCGGCATCCGGCTTGCCGCCGCTGGCCACGGCGCTGGACACCGTGATCAGGGCTGCCGGCAGCGCTTGCTTCAAGCGGCGTCGGTACTGGGACTTGCCGCCGGTCTTTTCCAGCAGGCGCACGCCTTCGATGGACAGGTCCATGCCGGCATGGGGCTTGAGCATGTCATAGACCGTCAGCGCAGCAATGTTGACCCCGGTCAGCGCTTCCATTTCCACACCGGTGGGGCCTATGGTCGACACCGTCGCCTCGATGCGCAGACCGGCCTCGCTCAACTCGAACTCCACAGCGCTCTGTTGGAGCGGAATCGGATGGCAGTGCGGCAGCAATTCCCAGCAGCGCTTGATGCCCATCATGCCGGCGATACGCGCGGCTTCGCGCACATCGCCCTTGTCGATGGTGCCGTTCTCGATCCGCCGCAGGCAGTCTGACGGCATGCGCACCCAGGCCTCGGCTCGCGCCTGCCGCAGGGTCTCGGGTTTGCTGCTGATATCTCTCAAGGGTCTGGTCCCACGTGAGGTGGTTCCGCATTATCGCCCAGCGCTCCAGGCCTGTGAGCCCACCCGGCCAGCGCGCCAGTCCTGGCGGACGGCTGATGCAACCCTACGACCGGATCGTGGCTACAGGGCTTCATTCAGGGTGTTGCCGTCGAGGTAACGGGAGTCGCCATCCACATAGTGCTCCTGCTTGAAGATGGGGGTGCGTCGTTTCAGTTCCTCGATGGCCCAGCGGGAGGCGGCATAAGCCTGATCGCGATGCGGAGAGTGCACCGCTATGGCCACGCTGATCTCGCCCAGCGTCAATTCACCAAGGCGATGCACGATACGGCAGCGGCTGATCGCGAAATCCGCCTCGGCTCGCTGGCAGATCTGCGCGAGTACCTGTTCGGCGATGGGCTCATGGGCGGTGTAGGTCATGCCATGGACCGGTCGTCCCTCGTTCTGCTCGCGCACCGTGCCGGTGAACAGCAGTACGGCACCGTCCGCATGGCCATCGCTTTGCAACAGGGGTTCCAGTGCAATCGGCTGCGTGGTCAGGTGCGTCATGTTCAGCCGCCGCTCACCGGAGGGATCAGGGCGATCTCGGCATCTTCGGTCAGCCGCGCATCGGCGCTGAGCAGGCTGGCGCCCATGCCGCACGCAATGCGACGGTGCCAGGGGGCGAGTTCAGGGTTGCGGGCATGCAGCCAGTCCAGTAGCTGCCCGGCGGTGTCTACCGGGGCCTCGATCTCCAGAAGGCCATCGCCGAGCACCGGGATCAGCGGGCCGTAAGGTCGCAGTTGCAATTTCATGTGCGCATTGTATCGCTGACCGTCCCTCAACCTCCCAGATGGTACATGCGCACCTCGCGCTCGGCGTAGCCGGGCTCAGCCACATAACCCGGTGGCTTGCGCAGGACCGCGGCGCGAATGCTCTCCCGCAGCCGATCCGGCTGGCCGGCCAGCGGCGCGAGCAGGGTGCCTTCCTTGCCGAACAGGCAGGTGTAGAGGCGGCCGTCGGCCGTGATGCGAAGACGGTCACAGTTGTGGCAGAAGGGCTGAGTCACGGTGGCGATGATGCCGATGATCTGGCCGTTGGCGAGACGGTAACGGCGGGCCGGTGAGCCGTCTTCGGGCAGGGCGGCGACAGTCAACTCGGCCTCGATCTGCCGCAGGATGTCCTGCGCGCTGATCACCCGCTCGCGGGTCCACAACTGTTCGTCATCCAGCGGCATGAACTCGATGAAACGCAGCTCCAGACCATGGCTGTGCGCCCAGTGGACCAGCGGTAGCACCTGATCGTCGTTGTAGCCGCGGATGATCACGCAGTTCAGCTTCACGCCCAGGCCGGCGTCCTGCGCCGCCTGGATGCCGGTGAGCACGTCCGCCAGGCCATAGCGGCCGCGGGACAGGCGCTGGAACTCGGCCTGATCCAGCGAGTCCAGCGAGATATTCACGTCTTGCAGCCCGGCCCGTGCCAGCGTCGCGGCCAGCGCAGCCAGGCGTACGCCATTGCTGGTCATGGAGAGGCGCTCGAGGCCTACCGCGCGCAGCGCGTTCACGCGTTTGACGATATCCACGAGGTCCTTGCGCAGGAGCGGCTCGCCACCGGTCAGACGCAGGGCGCGGATGCCGAGATCCTCGACAAAGACCCGGCAGATGGCGAGCAGCGCATCGGCGTCCAGCAGCTGGCTGGCCGGCATCCAGCGCGGCTTTTCCGGCATGCAATAGGGGCAGCGGAAGTTGCAACGGTCGGTCAGCGAGACCCGCAGCTTGCGGTGGCCCCGGCCCTGGCTGTCCTGCAGGCTCATGGGGCGCGGCGGCAGGTGGCCCGCCACTCCTCCCGGGTGTTGATGCTCCAGACCGTAGCCCGTGCCCGTCCGATCGGGCGTGGCGTCAGCTTCAGTTGCCGGCAGGCGTTGGTCGCGGAACGGCCGCCGCCGGCCAGGAAGCCGCTCAGGGCGCGGCGCTTGTCGCGCGGAATCAGGCTGTGCAGGTAGTAGGCGTCGCCGCCGTGCAGGGCGTACGCGCCACGCCCGTTCCCGCGGGACAGCTGGCGGGGCAGGTCAGCCGGCGGGTTGAGTCCGTCTACCGGCAGGCACAGGCACCAGGCGCGGCGGGCCCGGCGCAGACCGGCCTCCAGGCCGGCGACCGGTCCGGCGCCGGCGCGCCGGTCCCAGGCCAGGCGGCAGGCCGTGGGCAGGCGCAGGGCCGAACGCGGACGACGGCGGACGACGATGATCTCGGCCGCCAGCGGGCGCAGTTGCCGGACCAGCTGTTCCAGCAGGCTGTTCGGACCGCGGCGCAGGCGGGCCTTGTCACGGCCGCCCATGCGCGCGCCCTGGCCGCCGGCCAGAATCACCGCGCTGAGAGCTTGTCGCGGAGGTGGACGCATGCGGGCTCCGACAGAAGGCGAGAAACGTGGGCAGGCTCCGGCTGTGCGCCAACGGCGTGGGACGGAGCGCCCGTCGACGCGGGGCCGGCGCCGCGGGCCCTTGTGGACCCGGGCAAGCCCTGGAGTGGCGATTCTACCCCGCGGGGCGCAGCTGCGGACCGGAGGCGGTCGGTTGATAGGCCACGCTGAAGTCGCGCAGCGCGGCCTCGAAGCGCTCGCCGCCGCCATCATTCGGTGGCTCAAAGGCATCGAAGCCGCAGCGGGCCAGATACAGCAGCTGATCGCTGAGGAATTCGCCAGTGGCACGCAGTTCGCCGGTGAAGCCCAGTGCTTCGCGCAGCAGGCGGGCCTGGCTGAAGGCGCGGCCGTCGGTGAACGCCGGAAACTCCAGGGCGATCAGTGGCAGGTCGCGCAGTTGATCGGCCAGGGCTTCCACGTCCTCGGTATTGGGCAGTCGCAGGCCAATGCGCCCAGCGCTGCTGCGCAGAATCCCGGCTTCATCCTGCCACCGGGCCAGCGGCACGATGATACTGGCGCCGGCAGGCGGCACGTCTTCAGCGTCGAGAGTCAGCCAGTCGTCCTCGACCAGGCCGGCGCCCAGGCGGTAGATGAGAGACTCAGCCATAGACCGCTTCCTTGAACGGGGCGAGTCCGATACGGCGATAGGTTTCGACGAAGCTTTCTTCGCTCTGGCGTCGCGCCAGATACACCTCAAGCAATTGCATGACCGCATCGACGATGCCGTCGCGGGCGATGGCCGCGCCGAGGCGGTCGCCCAGCGCAGCATCATTGCGGGATGAGCCGCCGAGCGAGATCTGGTACCACTCCTCGCCCTTCTTGTCGACGCCGAGGATGCCGATATTGCCGACGCTGTGGTGGCCGCAACCGTTCATGCAGCCGGACATGTTCAGGCGCAGCTCGCCCAGATCGTACTGGTAGTCCAGGTCGTCCAAGCGCGCGTTGAGGTCGCGCGCCACGCCGATGGAGCCCGCATTGGCCAGAGCGCAGAAATCCAGGCCCGGGCAGCAGATCATGTCGCTGATCTTGCCGATATTGGGAGTGGCCAGGCCGTGCTCATCCAGCACTTTCCAGACCGCGTGGAGCTGGTCGTCCGCGATATCGGGAAGGACCAGGTTCTGCTCATGCATGACTCGGATTTCACCAAAACCGAAGTCTTCGGACAGTCGGGCCACGGCCTGCATCTGTGTCACCGAGGCGTCGCCCGGCGGCTCGTCCGGCGCTTTCAGGGAGACAATCACGGAATGATGGCCGGGTTGCTTGTGGGGTCGCAGATTGTGTCGTGTCCACAGGGCAAAGCGGGCATCAGCGGCCCTGTCCGCCTCCAGGCGCCTGGCATCGATGTCCTGGCGATACGCCGGGCGGGCGAAAGCAGCGCGCAGTTCGTCCAGTTTCTCCGCATGAATGGTCAGGGGGCCGTCGGCCAGTCGGGAGAACTCACGTTCCACCATGGCGGCGAAGGTCTGCGCGCCGGTTTCCTTGACCAGAATCTTGATCCGCGCCTTGTACTTGTTGTCCCGCCGGCCCAGACGGTTGTAGACCCGCAGCACGGCTTCCAGATAGGACAGCAGCTGCGGCCAGGGCAGAGCCTGGCGAATGGTGGTGCCGAGCAGGGGGGTGCGGCCCAGTCCACCGCCGACAATGACATCGAAGCAGGTCTGGCCGGCATCATCGTGACGCAGCTGCAGCCCGATGTCGTGCACCCGGGTCGCTGCCCTGTCGACCGCGCTGGCCGACACCGCAATCTTGAACTTGCGGGGCAGGAAGGCGAATTCCGGATGGAAGGTGGACCATTGACGGATGATTTCGCACCAGGGCCTCGGGTCCTCGATCTCGTCAGCCGCGACCCCGGCCAGGGCGTCCGTGGTGGTGTTGCGGATACAGTTGCCGCTGGTCTGGATCGCGTGCATCTGCACGCTGGCGAGTTCGGCCAGGATGTCCGGAACCGCTTCCAGCCGGGGCCAGTTCAGCTGCACATTGGTGCGGGTCGTGAAGTGGGCGTAGCCCTTGTCATAATCCCGGGCAATGTCGGCCAGCTTGAACAGCTGCCGGGAGGAGAGCGTACCGTAGGGAATGGCGATGCGCAGCATGGGCGCGAAGCGCTGCACGTAGAGGCCGTTCTGCAGCCGCAGCGGCAGGAACTGCATGTCGCTCAGCTGGCCCTTCAGGTAGCGTTCCGTCTGCCCGCGGAACTGCGCCACGCGCTCGTTCAGCAGGGTCTGGTCGGGTTCGGAATACTGATACATCGTGCAGGCTCGGCGGATAGACCGGGGCAAATCAGGCGGGCAGCATAGCAGTGTCTGTTTATGCCTAAAAGGCAATAATAAAAGTATTGTTATAACGAATTGTTGGGCGGCGCCGGCTCTCGGCAGGATGCCTTCGCAGTTGGCGTGTTTCAGTTTGCGGCTTGGCCCGGCAACACCGGTGGGGCGGGGTGTCCCGGGCGGTGAGCCCGAGCCTCTAGAGGCTCGGCAACTGCTCCATGAGTGCCTTGCAGCGCTGCTGGCGCGGCACTGGCTCGGCGATGGCGGCGATCTCGTCGACGATGTCACGGTTCAGGTGCGGCGCGAACATCGCCATGAACTCGTACATGAAGCCGCGAAGCAACAAGCCGCGGCGGAAGCCGATATGGGTGGTGCTGTGACTGAACAGGTGTGAGGCGTCGATGCGCACCAGATCGCCGTCGAGCTCCGGGTCGTAGGCCATGTTGGCGACGATGCCGATGCCCAGGCCGAGGCGCACGTAGGTCTTGATGACATCAGCGTCTACCGCGGTCAGTACCACATTGGGTTTCAGACCGCGCGCGGCGAAAGCCTGATCCAGTTTTGAGCGGCCCGTGAAGCCGAAGGTATAGGTGACGATCGGGTGGCGGGCCAGATCGGCCAGGCTGGCGCGGTCCGTGTGGGTGAGCGGATGATGCGGCGGAACCAGAATGCAGCGGTTCCAGTGGTAGCAGGGGAGCATGATCAGTTCCTGGAAATGCTCCATGGCCTCGGTGGCGATGGCGAAATCGGCTTCACCACTGGCCGCGATCCGAGCGATCTGTGGGGGCGAGCCCTGATGCAGGTGCAGGGCGACCTCGGGGTATCGCTGCTTGAAGGCCTTGACGGTCGGCGGCAGGGCGTAGCGGGCCTGGGTGTGGGTGGTGGCGATGCTCAGGTGACCACGATCGGCGGCGCGGTACTCGTCGGCCACCCGCTGAATGTTCTCCGCATCACCCAGCAGGCGTTCGGCGATCTCCAGAATGCGCTGACCGGCCGGGGTGACACTGGCCAGATGTTTGCCATTCCGGGCAAAGATCTCGATTCCCAGTTCGTCCTCCAACTGCTTGATCTGTTTGGATATTCCGGGCTGTGAGGTGTACAGGTGCTCAGCCGCCGCGGTGATGTTGAGATTGCAGCGGGCCACTTCCCGGATATAAACGAGCTGGCGCAGTTTCATGCCTCTTATTCTAAACGCTTATAAGACCAGAGCGTGCCGCTGTCGCCGGCAGCTTGCGATAATGCGCCTTTGGCTCCCATCCGAGGCGACGCTTGGAATTCTTCCCCCTGTTCATGCGCCTGCACGCGCGCGAGGTGCTGATCGTCGGCGGTGGCGAGGTGGCCGCCCGCAAGGTGCGTCTGCTGCGCCGTGCCCAGGCCGGCATTCGCGTGGTGGCGCCGGAGCTCTGTCCGGAACTGGCGGCCCTGCATGCCGAGGGCCGCCTGGCCTGGACGCCGCAGGCCTTCGCCGCCGAGGTGTTCGGCGAACCGGAACTGGTCATCGCCGCCAGCGACGATCGTCAGCTCAACCGGGATGTGGCCAGCCTGGCGCGCAGCCGGCGCATTCCGGTCAACGTGGTGGACGATGCCGCTTCATCGACGGTGATCACGCCCGCCATCGTCGACCGCTCACCGGTGATCGTGGCGTTGTCCAGCGGTGGCACGGCGCCGGTGCTGGCGCGTCGCCTGCGGGATCAGATCGAGAAGATGCTGCCGGCCGGTTACGGCCGTCTGGCCGCGCTGGCGGGAGGCATACGCAGCCGGGTGATGCAGGCGCTGCCGGAACCCAGGCAGCGTCTGCGCTTCTGGGAAAGCGTGTTCGACGGCGCCGTGGCCGAGCGTGCCGTGGCTGGGCAGGAAGGCACCGCGCGCGAACTGCTGGACCGGCAACTGGCCCGGGCGCAGGCGCAGGAGATGCCGCAAGGTGAGGTCTTCCTGGTCGGGGTCGGGCCGGGCGATCCCGATCTGCTCACCTTGCGTGCGCACCGGCTGATGCAGCTGGCCGATGTCGTGCTGTACGACCGCCTGATTCCCGCGCCGATCATGGATCTTGTGCGTCGCGATGCCGAGCGCATCGATGTGGGCAAGCGCCGCAGCCGCCACACCCTGCCGCAGGATGAGATCAACGAGCTGCTGGTGCGGCTGGCCCGCCAGGGTCAGCGCGTGCTGCGGCTCAAGGGCGGCGATCCCTTCATGTTCGGGCGCGGCGGCGAGGAGATCGCCCGCCTGCAGGAGGCCGGTGTGCCGTTTCAGGTCGTGCCCGGCATTTCGGCGGCGCTGGGCTGCGCGGCCTATGCGGGCATCCCGCTGACCCACAGGGAATACGCCCAGAGCTGCATTTTCGTCACCGGTCACCCGCGGGCCGACGGCCGTCTGGACCTGAACTGGCAGCAGCTGGCGGCGCCCAACCAGACCGTGGTGATCTACATGGGTATCGGGGCGGCCGCGGACATCTGCGCCAGGCTGCGGGATGCCGGTCTGGCGGACGACTGGCCGGTCGCCGCCGTATTCAATGGCACCCGACCCGATCAGCAGGTGCTGGTGGGTGATCTGGCCGGTCTGCCGGCGCAGCTGCAGGGGCATGACGGTCCCGGCCTGCTCATCGTGGGGCAGGTGGTCCGACTGCACGCCGCGCTGTCCTGGCTGGGCCAGCCAGCCTGAAGGCCTTGCCCGCAGACGGCCAGCTCAGGAAGGCTGGTCAAACACCGTGCCCGGGGCCTGCAGGGCGGTGATGGCAGGGCGGCGGGCTGGCGCCGCGTCCACGAAAAAGGGCCCCGTAGGGCCCTTGGTATTCGTTGCCGCGAGGCCTAGTCTTCGCCGGCGGCGAAGCCCAGCAGGTGCAGCAGGCTGGAGAACAGGTTGTAGATCGCGACATACAGGCCGATCGTGGCCAGCACGTAGTTGGTCTCGCCGCCGTTCACGATCTCGCCGGTCTGGTACAGGATCATGCCGCACATCAGCACGGTGAACATGGCCGAGACCGCCAGCGCCAGCGGCTGCATGTGGTAGCCCAGCAGCGAAGCCACCAGGGAGACGATGGCCAGACCGAAGGCGATCAGGATGCCGCCGACGAGGAAGCCGCGCATGAAGCTGAAATCCTTCTGCGAGCTGACCGCGTAGGCCGACAGGCCCATGAAGGTCAGGCCGGTGAGGCCGAAGGCCATCATCACGATCTGGCCGCCGTTGCTGAACATCGTCAGGTAGGCGTTGAGCACAGGGCCCAGGCCGAGGCCGAGCAGACCGGTGACGGCAAACACCACATAGATGCCGCTGGCCGAGTTGGCGGTGCGCGGCACCACGAACCAGAGCATGCCCAGGGACACCAGGCTGCAGATCAGTCCGGCGCCGTAGGGCAGGCCGATGGCCATGGCCAGACCGGCCATCATGGCGCTGAACAGCAAGGTGGCGGACAACAGCAGGTAGGTGTTGCGCAGCACCTTGTTGGTGGCCAGCACATCACCCGCCGCGCTGCCGCGGCTGATCGGGGAAGTGGTGACACTATTGCGATACGGGTCCATTGGGTCCTCCAAAAGGGCTAGGGTCCGTGAATCAGAAACTGACGATTAGATTAACAGCTCAGGCCAAAGTTCAGGCCGTGGCGCTTTCGAATTCGTTGTCGGGCAGCGCCACATCGAGATCGCGAGCGCGCAGACGCTTGCGGATGGCGCGCAGGATGCCGGTCGTGTCCAGTCCGCACTGTTCCAGCAGTTCGTCACGCTCGCCATGTTCTATGAATTGGTCCGGCAGGCCCAGGTTCAAGACCCGCACCTGGTCCTGCTGTGCCAGCAGGACCTCGTTGACGGCGCTGCCTGCGCCGCCCTGTATCACGTTGTCCTCTACGGTCACGATCAGGTCATTCTGATTGGCCATATCCAGGATCAGACGCTCGTCCAGCGGCTTGACGAAACGCATGTCGACCACGTCGGCATCCAGGATGTCGCCGGCTTCGAGCGCCGGGCGCAGCATCGGGCCGAAGCTCAGGATCGCAACCCGCGGCTTTCTCCGGCCCTTGCCCTGACGCATGATCCGACCCTTGCCGATGGTGATGGGTTTGGCTTCGCCGCTGACTTCCTCGCCGGGACCGGTGCCTCGCGGATAGCGAACGGCAGCTGGGCCGTTGTGCAGCAGGCCGGTGCTCAGATGGCGCTGGCATTCCTCTTCGTCCGCAGGGGCCATGACCACCATGTTCGGGATGCAGCGCAGGAAGCTCAGATCGAAGGCGCCGTGGTGGGTGGCACCGTCGCCTCCGACGAGACCTCCGCGGTCGATCGCGAACAGCACCGGGAGGTTCTGCAGGGCGACGTCATGGACCAACTGGTCGTAACCCCGCTGCAGAAAGCTGGAATAGATGGCCACGACGGGGCGGGCGCCGTCCGCAGCCAGCCCCGCGCCGAAGGTCACCGCGTGCTGTTCGGCGATGGCCACGTCGAAATAGCGCTCCGGGAAGCGGCGCTGGAACTCGACCAGACCACTGCCTTCGCGCATCGCCGGGGTGATCGCCACCAGGGCGGGATGTTCTTCCGCCATCATGCAGATCCACTCGGAAAAAATTTCCGTGTAGCTCGGCTTGGCGTGCGGTTTCTTCGGCGGGGTGGCCCCGGTGACCGGATCGAAGCCCGGCACCGCGTGATATTTGATTGGCGAGGCCTCGGCCGGCGCGAAACCGCGGCCCTTGACGGTCAGCGCGTGCAGCAGCTTCGGGCCGGGCACCTTGCGCAGTTTCTCGAAGGCGCCAAGCAGGGCGTCGAAGTCGTGACCGTCGATCGGCCCGGAATAATGCATGCCCAGCGTCTCGAACAGGGCCCCGGCTTCACGCTCACTGCTGATTGGACGGCGGGCCTTGGGTCGCTCGAAGGCAGATCGGCGCAAGGTGTTGGTGGCCCTGGCCTGCTGCATCGCCTGGACGAGGCGCGCGGAATGGTCGCGCAGCCCACCGACATTCTCCGAGATCGACATGTCGTTGTCGTTGTAGATCACCAGCACATCAAGCCCGCTGGCGCCCAGGTGGTTCAGGGCCTCGAAAGCCAGGCCTGCGGTCATGCCGCCGTCCCCGATGACTGCAACTACCTGCCGCTTCTGGCCGGTGACCTTCTGCGCCGCGGCCATGCCGGCTGCCGCACTGATCGAGGTGCTGGAATGGCCCACCCCGAAGGTGTCGAACTCGCTCTCTGCGCGGCAGGGAAAGGGGGCCAGCCCGCCGAGACGCCGGATCGTATCCAGCTGGCGGCGGCGACCGGTCAGGATCTTGTGCGGATAGGCCTGGTGGCCGACGTCCCAGACGATCCGGTCTTCCGGGGTATCGAAGGCGTAGTGAAGCGCGATGGCCAGTTCCACGGCACCCAGGTTGGCCCCAAAGTGCCCGCCGACCCGGCCCAGGGTTTCGATCAGACAGCGACGCACTTCCACCGCGAGCTGCGGCAGTTCATCGGCGCCAAGCTGGCGCAGATCGCTGGGCTTTTCCACCCGCCCCAGCAGGGCGTAGTTGGAGTCGGTGAGCGCTGTCTTGCGGGGCATGTTGATCCTTGATTGTTCTCGCGATTATCGGCTGTTGCACAGGGCCAGGGCAAATCAGCCGCGTCGCTCTATGACGAATTCCGCCAGTTGCCGGAGCCGCTCGGCCTTTGCACCAAGGCTGTGCAGCTGCCCGCAGGCCTCGTCCACCAGGGACCTGGCCATTTGCCGGGACTCGGCCAGCCCGAACAGCGACGGATAGGTGCTCTTCGCGCGCGCCCGGTCTGCCCCGGCGTTCTTGCCCATTTCGTCGGCGCTGCCGGTTTCGTCCAGCACGTCATCGTGAATCTGGAAGGCCAGACCCACGCACTTGGCGTAGTGGTCCAGCGCAGCTTCCCGGGTTTCGTCCAGCGCCTCGGCGCACCAGCCGGCGGTGACCACCGATGCTCGAATCAGCGCGCCGGTCTTGTGGATATGCATGGCTTCGAGTTCGGCTGCGTTCAGGCTGCGCCCCTCGGATTCGAGATCAATGGCCTGGCCGCCCACCATGCCGCGCGAACCCGCCGCATTGGCGATTCGCGCGAGGATCCGCAGACGTGTCGGAGTTCCGATGTCCAGGGCCGGGTGCTGGGCCAGTACCTCGAAGGCCAAAGCCTGCAGGCCATCGCCAACCAGAATGGCGGTGGCTTCATCGAAGGCGACGTGGCAGGTCGGCTTGCCCCGGCGCAGGGCGTCGTCATCCATGGCCGGCAGGTCGTCGTGGACCAGCGAGTAGGCATGAATCAGTTCCAGGGCGGCCGCCAGCGGGTCGATGCGTCCCGCGGGAATGTCCAGTGCTTCCGCAGTGGCGTAGGCCAGAAGAGGGCGGAAATGCTTGCCGCCGGACAGCGCGGAATAGCGCATGGCGGTGTGCAGGCGAACGGGAAACTGGCTGTGCGGAGGCAGCAACTGGTCCATCACCCGCTCAAGGCGGGCGCCATGTTCAGCCATCCAGGCGTCCAGCGGGGTCAAGAGGCGCCGTCCTGATCCGGAGTGGGCAGTTCGCCGAGTTGCTCCTGACCGTCGGCATCCCGGCTGAGCTGTTGCACGCGCAGCTCGGCCTGCTGCAGCAACTTTTCGCAGCTGCGGGACAGGTCCATGCCGCGTTCGAAATGCTTCACGGCCTGATCCAGCGGGGTGTCGCCGGATTCCAGCGCCTTGACCAGGCTCTCCAGCTCGGCCAGCTGGCTTTCGAACTGATCCAGTGTTGGATTTTTCGCAGGCATCGGCGGGGCAGGGCGCGGGGCAATGACCGGAAACGGATAAACCGGGATTGTACCGTGATTTGGCCAGCCGCACCGGCCATGAATCCTCTGCTATAGTCCGGCGGCTTTGCCGTGCCGGGTTTGCCCGGAATCGATGTCCACCCTCTTGCCAGCAGCAGAATGAGCGACGCCTACGACGCCTCTTCCATCGAGTTACTCAGCGGTCTGGAGCCGGTCAAGCGCCGGCCCGGCATGTTCACCGACACCTCGCGGCCGAACCATCTGGCTCAGGAGGTCATCGACAACAGCGTGGACGAGGCCCTGCAGGGCCACGCACGCCGCATCCGGGTTACCCACTTCGCGGATGGCTCGATCGAGGTCGAGGATGATGGCCGCGGCATGCCGGTGGATATCCACCCGGAAGAGGGCGTGCCCGGGGTCGAGCTGATCCTGGGCAGGCTGCACGCCGGGGGCAAGTTCAACAAGGACAGCTACCGTTACTCCGGCGGCCTGCACGGAGTGGGCGTGTCCGTCGTGAATGCCCTGTCCGAGCGCCTCGATGTCACCGTCTGGCGCGGGGGGTTCGAATACAGCATCGGCTTCGCCCACGGCGACAGGGTGCGTGAGCTGGAGCAGGTTGGTCCGGTCGGCAAGCAGCGGCGCGGGACGCGGTTGCGTTTCTGGCCCGACGTCAGCTATTTCGA
>JBFKIN010000044.1:0-12497 GCA_041632255.1 Oceanococcus sp.
TCAGGTGCGATTCCGGCACCCTGCCGGCTGACCCGTTTTGACCCGTGGTGCTGCGGGACGCGACACTGTGCTCCCCGTCCCCAGGATGATCGCCATGGTCAAGACGCCGTCCAACATGATGCCGCTGGGCACCCCGGCGCCTGATTTTTCCCTGCCGGACACGGTGTCCGGTCGCGTCCGGACCCTGCAGGAGCTGCGTGGCGAGCGCGCCACGGTGGTGATGTTCATCTGCAATCACTGCCCGTATGTGAAGCACGTGGCGGCTGAACTCGCCCGCCTCGGCAGGGATTACGCCGGACAGCCGGTGGGTTTCGTGGCGATCAGCGCCAACGACGCCCGGGCCTACCCGGAGGATGCGCCGGACAAGATGCGCGAGACGGCGCGTGACGAGGGGTACGGTTTCCCTTATCTGTATGACGAATCACAGGACGTGGCGCGGGCCTACGCTGCCGCCTGCACGCCTGACTTCTTCGTATTTGACGAGGAGCTGCGCTGCGCCTACCGCGGTCAGCTGGATGAGTCGCGACCGGGCAATGATGTCCCGGTGACCGGCCGCGACCTGCGCGCGGCGCTGGATGCCCTGCTTGACGGCCGGCCGGTGGATGCACGGCAGCAGCCCAGCGTCGGTTGCAACATCAAGTGGCGGAGCTAGCGCGCCGGGCTGCTGCGTTCTGCAGCCAGGCCCAGGCGGTGACGAGGATGTTGTCCAGGCTGCTCCGGCTGCTTTCCCAGCCCAGCAGCTCGCGCGCCCGGCTGGAGTCGGCCACCAGGGATGCCGCGTCACCCGCGCGAGCGGTGGCGGTTTCGTAAGGAATCTCGCGGTCGAGCAGTTGCTCCGCCCGACGCAGGACCTCCAGCGCGCTGTGTCCCATGCCCGATCCCAGGTTGAGTCTTTCCGCACTGCCGGGAGGCATCCGCTCCAGGTGATCGCAGGCCAGACGGTGCGCCTGGCAAAGGTCGCTGACATGAATGAAGTCGCGCACAGCAAAGCCGTCCCGCGTGGGGAACTCCCCGCCGAACAACTGCAATTCTCCCGCCGGCGCAATGGCCGCCTGCAGGACACGCGGCACCAGTTGCGTCCCGGCCGCCGTCGCCGGCCCGACATCGCCTGCGGCATCCGCCCCGGCGACGGTGAAACCGCGCAGGCACAGGGCGCGCATGCCATAGGCGCTGGCATAATCGGCGATCATCTCCTCCGTGCTCAACTGGGCGCGGCCGTAGGGCGACAGGGGCACGGTGGCAGCGGTTTCATCGATGGGCTCCGCGTCAGGCGCACCGTAAACCGCCGCGCTGGAGGAGAAAATCAGTCGACGCAGGCCGAACTGGTGCATGGCCCCCAGCAGGTTCATGGTCCCGGCGAGATTGTTGCGGTAGCAGGTGTCCGGCTCGCGCAAGCTCGACGGTGCGTCGCCGTAGGCGGCGAAGTGCATGACCAGGTCCGGCCGGTGATGCTCGAAGCACTCCATCAGGGTCATGGTGTCGAGCAGGTCGCCCTCGATGACCGGGCAGCCGCCGACCGCGGACTGGCGGCCGCTGGAAAAATTGTCGAACACGATGGGTTCGTCGCCCTGGCTCTGCAGCAGACGCACCATGTGCGCCCCCAGATAGCCGGCGCCGCCCAGGACAAGGACACGCATATCGGGAATTCCGGACTTTGCCGGATTGTCGCACAGCGGCCGGCCGTCTCAGGCATCATGAAACCTGGACGGTCATATGCCGGTCTTCAGTGCTCTCATGGACAGGACGAGTCGCGATGCTGTGTGAAATTCCGGGTGCCAATCTCAATGTGCCGCTGGGCGAGTTCCCCGATCCGGCGCTGGATATTCAGCCGGACGGTGAGCAGTGCGTCGTCCTGGCGGGCGGTTGCTTCTGGTGCGTGGAGGCGGTCTACCGGCAGCTGACAGGAGTCAGCGAGGTGGTCTCAGGCTACGCCGGAGGCAGCGCTGAAACTGCCGACTATCGCACCGTGTGCGGCGGCCAGACCGGTCATGCGGAGGTGGTTCGTATCCGCTATGACTCCCGACAGACCACGCTGGGGCAGATTCTGAAGGTCTTTTTTTCAGTGGCGCACGACCCCACCCAGCTGAACCGCCAGGGCAATGACGTGGGTACCCAGCACCGCTCCGCCGTGTTCTTCGCCGATGAGGAGCAGCGCCAGGTGGCCCAGGCCTATATCGCCCAGCTGGATCAGGCGGGCGTCTATCCGCAGAAGATCGTGACCAGCCTGGAGCCGCTGAAAGACTTTTATCAGGCCGAGGACTATCACCAGAATTACGCAGCGCTGAATCCCCAGCAGCCCTATATTCAGGCGGTGGCGGCACCCAAGGTGGACAAGCTGAGGCGCAAGTTCGCGGACAAACTGAAGTCCTCCTGAGCCCGGCGTGCGACTATTGACCCGGCGGTCAGCTTGCCGCTGAAGGCCCGTATCAGCGACAATACGGCCCCATTCTGTCGCGGCTCTGCGGCATAATCTTAGAGAAATCAATGACTTCCAGAACCAGTCTGGCGAACGCCGTGCGCGCGCTGTCCATGGACGCGGTGCAACGGGCCAACTCGGGCCACCCCGGCATGCCCATGGGCATGGCCGATATCGCCGAGGTGCTGTGGAACGATGTTCTACGCCACAATCCGGCCGACCCTGACTGGGTCAATCGTGATCGTTTCGTGGTCTCCAATGGCCACGGCTCCATGCTGTTGTATGCCCTGTTGCATCTGGCCGGCTACGACCTGCCGATGAGCGAGCTGGAAAACTTCCGTCAGCTGCACTCCAAGACACCGGGTCACCCCGAGTTCGGCATCACGCCGGGTGTGGAAACCACCACCGGACCGCTGGGACAGGGTCTGGCCAATGCCGTGGGCATGGCCCTGGGCGAGAAGCTGCTCGCGGCCGAGTTCAATCGCGACGGCTTCGATGTGGTCGATCACCACACCTACGTCTTCTGCGGTGACGGCTGCCTGATGGAGGGCATCAGCCACGAGGCCTGCTCGCTGGCCGGCACGCTGGGGCTGGGCAAGTTGATCGTCTTCTACGACGACAACAACATCTCGATCGACGGCGAGGTCCCCGGCTGGTTCACCGATGACACCGCAGCCCGATTTGAAGCCTATGGCTGGCAGGTGATCCGCAATGTCGATGGACACAACCCCGCGGAAATCGCCGCCGCGGTGCAGAGCGCGCGCGACGATCAGACGCAGCCGACGCTGATCCAGTGCAAGACCATCATCGGTTTCGGCAGTCCGAACAAGGCAGGCACCGAAGCCACGCACGGCGCCGCACTGGGCGAGGACGAAGTGGCGGCCACCCGGGCCAATATCGGCTGGCCGCACCCGCCCTTCGAGATCCCTGCCGAGATTCGCGATGCCTGGGATGCGCGGGACGCCGGCGCCCAGGCTCAGCGGGAATGGAATGAACTGCTGGCGCGTTACCGTGACGCCCATCCGCAGCTGGCGGAGGAATTCGAGCGCCGTCTGGCGGGCCGCATGCCCGAGGGCTACGCTGACTTCGCCCAGGCACAACTGGCGGCGGTACAGGCGGCGGCGGACAATATTGCCACCCGCAAGGCATCGCTCAATGCGCTGAATCTGCTCGGCCCCAGGCTGCCCGAACTGCTGGGCGGTTCGGCCGACCTGACGGGCTCCAACCTGACCCTGTTCAAGGGCGCCAAGGAAGTCCGGCCGGGCGACGTGAGCGGCCAATACATCTATTACGGCGTCCGCGAGTTCGGCATGTCGGCCATCGTGAATGGTCTGGCCCTGCACGGTGGCTTCATCCCCTACTGCGGCACCTTCCTGACCTTCTCGGATTACGCCCGCAATGCCGTGCGCATGGCTGCGCTGATGAACCAGGGCAGCATCTTCGTCTACACCCATGATTCCATCGGTCTGGGCGAGGACGGTCCCACCCATCAGCCGATCGAGCATGTCGCCAGCCTGCGCCTGATCCCGAACCTGCAGACCTGGCGGCCCTGCGACGCCACCGAGACACTCGCCTCCTGGCTGATCGCGATCGAACGCCGGCAGGCGCCCACCGCGCTGGCCCTGACCCGTCAGAACGTGCCGCCGCAGCCGCGCGATGCGCAGCAACTGGCGGACATCGGCCGGGGCGGATACGTGCTCCGCGATGCTGACAATCCGCAGGCCATCCTGATGGCCAGCGGCTCGGAAGTCGGGCTGGCGGTGGAGGCTGCGGCGCAGCTGGCCGAGGCCGGCATCGCGGTGCGGGTGGTGTCCATGCCCTGCATCGAACAGTTCCGGGCCCAGGATGCGGCCTACCGTGAACAGGTGCTGCCGCCGGCCATTCGCGCCCGCCTGGCTGTCGAAGCCGGGGTGCCCGACAGCTGGTGGCGACTGGTCGGCGATGGCGGTGACGTCATCGGCATGAACAGCTTCGGCGAGTCGGCCCCGGCCGGCGCGCTGTTCAAACATTTCGGTTTCACGGCGGAGAATGTCGCGGACCGTGTGAAATCACTGCTCGCCTAGAGCAAGACAGAGGAATCAACATGTCAGTCAAAGTTGGAATCAACGGTTACGGCCGGATCGGCCGCAACGTGCTGCGCGCCCTGTATGAAGCGGGCCGGACCGGCGAAGTGCAGATCGTCGCCATCAACGACCTCGGCAATGCCGAGACCAACGCCCACCTGACCCGATTCGACACGGCCCACGGCCGCTTCAACGGTGAAGTGCGGGTCGAAGGCGATGAAATGATCGTCAATGGCGATCGCATCAAGGTGCTGGCCGAGCGCAACCCCGCCGCGCTGCCCTGGGGCGAACTCGGCGTCGATGTGGTGATGGAATGCACCGGTATCTTCACCACCCGGGAAAAGGCTTCGGCCCATCTGGCTGCCGGCGCCAAGAAGGTGATCGTTTCGCAGCCGGCCGGCAACGACGTCAAGACGATCGTGTACGGCGTCAACCACAAGAGCCTGACGGCGGCTGACGACATCATCTCCAATGCCTCCTGCACCACGAACTGCCTGGCCCCGCTGGTCAAGCCGCTGCAGGATGCGATCGGGGTGGAAACCGGTCTGATGACCACCATCCACGCCTATACCAACGACCAGGTGCTGACCGACGTCTATCACAGCGACCTGCGCCGGGCCCGTTCGGCCACCATGTCGATGATCCCGACCAAGACCGGCGCCGCGGCCGCGGTGGGTCTGGTGCTGCCCGAACTGGCCGGCAAGCTGGACGGTTTCGCCGTGCGCGTGCCGACCATCAATGTCTCGATGGTGGACCTGAGCTTCATCGCCAGCCGCGAGACCAGCAAGGACGAAATCGACCGCATCCTCAAAGGTGCATCGGAAGGCGATCTGAAGGGCGTGCTGAACTACAGCGATGGCCCGCTGGTCTCGGTCGACTTCAATCACGACCCGGCATCCAGCACCTATGACGCCACCCTGACCAAGGTCAGCGGCAAGCTGGTCAAGGTCTGCGCCTGGTACGACAATGAGTGGGGCTTCTCCAACCGGATGATCGATACCACGCTGGCCGCCATGGCAGCCGGCTGAGAGCCTGCGGGATGAATCCACGGTGATGCAGGCCCTTTTCGGGCAATATCTGCATCACCGGTGGATGGACAAGGCGCCGCTGACCGCGGCCCAGGGAGCTGAACATGTCGGAAGCGCGGCGACATCAGGATTTTTCCGCCTGGAAGGAGGCGATGGAGCTGGTGGCGGCGATCTACAAGCTGACCGACCTGTTCCCGCCGACCGAGCGCAACGGGCTGACCCAGGACCTGCGGCGTTCGGCCACCCGGGTCCCATCCTTGCTGGCCGAGGGTTCGGCGCGTGCCTCGCGGGCTGCGCTGGTTGACCACGTCGACGCGGCGCGCGGTGCGCTGGCCCAGGTCGAGACCCAGCTGGCCATCGCCTACCGGCTGGGCTTCGTGCCGCCGAACCAGGACGTCAATGCGCGTCTGCCGCGGCTGTTCGAGAAGCTGGTCAGCATGAGCAAGGTCCTGCAAGACGAGCAGGCCAGGAGGAGCTAGATCGATGACGATTCTGAAAATGAGCGAACTGGACCTGTCCGGCAAGCGCGTGCTGATCCGCCAGGATCTCAACGTGCCCGTGGCGGATGGCCGGGTCAGTTCGGATGCGCGTATTCGTGCTTCCCTGCCGACCCTGCAGATGGCGCTGGATGCCGGTGCCGCGGTGATCGTCTGCTCGCACCTGGGCCGGCCCAAGGAAGGCCAGTTCAGCGAGGAGCACTCCTTGGCTCCGGTGGCCGCCCACCTGGGAGGCCTGCTCGGGATGGAGGTTCCGCTGCTGCGTGACTGGCGTGATGGCGTCGATGTGGCCCCGGGTCAGCTGGTGATGCTGGAAAATGTGCGCTTCGAGCCCGGCGAGAAGGCTGATGACGAGCAGCTCTCGCGGGCGCTGGCGGCCCTGTGCGATGTTTACGTGATGGACGCGTTCGGCACGGCCCACCGCGCCCAGGCCTCCACCCACGGGGTCGCAAGATTCGCCCCGGTGGCCTGCGCCGGCCCTTTGCTGGCGGCGGAGCTGGATGCGCTGGGCAATGCGCTCAAAGACCCGAAGCGGCCGCTGGTGGTCATCGTGGGCGGCTCCAAGGTCTCGACCAAGCTGGAGCTGCTGGAGAATCTGGCCCTGGTCGCCGACCGCCTGATCCTGGGTGGCGGCATCGCCAACACCTTCCTGGCGGCGGCCGGCGTCAAGGTGGGCAAATCCCTGCATGAGCCCGATCTGGTCGGCGCGGCCAATCATGTGATGCGGGTGATGAAGGAACGCGGCGCGGAGATTCCCTTGCCGGTCGACGTGGTCGTGGCGACTGAATTCTCACCCGAGGCGCGGCCGGAAACCCGTCCGGTCGCGGAGGTCGAGGCCGACGAGATGATCCTGGATGTGGGACCGAAGACCCGCAAGCTGCTGGCGGAGACGCTGCAGGGTGCCGGCACCATCGTCTGGAACGGTCCGGTGGGGGTGTTCGAAATCGAGCAGTTTGCCGGTGGTACGGAAGCCATGGCTGAAGCCATCGCTGCCAGCGACGCCTTTTCCATTGCCGGTGGCGGCGACACGCTGGCCGCCATCGACAAGTTCGGGATTCGCGAGCAGGTATCCTATATTTCCACCGGTGGTGGCGCTTTCCTGGAGTTCATGGAAGGCAAGGCCCTGCCGGCGGTGGCGATGCTCGAGCAGCGCGCCGCCTGATCAGTTGCTCAGCGCCGGGGCAGGCTGCCCTGCTCCTGCCGATACTGGCGTGGGCTCATGCCGGTCTGGCGGGCGAAGAACTTGTTGAAACTGGCCTGGTACTGGAAACCGACCTGTTGCGCGATCAGGCCGATTGGCGTGTGGCTGGTGATCAGCAGCTGTTTGGCTCGCTCCGTGCGCACCTCGTCCAGATAGGTAGAAAGGGAACGGCCCCTTTCCTGCAGCCGACGCTGCAAGGTCCGGCTGCTGGTCCGGAGGCGTTCCGCGACGAGATCGGCGGATACCGGCTGGCCCGCTTGCAGCAATTCCCCGATGGCGTCCTTGACCCGCAGTCCCAGGGGAGAGTCCATGGCCTCCAGCTTCCGTTCCGCCAGGGCGAGCAGCGCCTGGTGGGTCGATTCCGAATAGCGCGGCAGGGGACTGTCGAGCTCGTCCGGCTCCAGGATCAGGCCGGTGCAGCCGGCATCGAATATCACGCTGGTGCCCAGGCCTGACTCGAGCGCGGGGCCGAAACCCTGATCGGGAAAATGCAGCAGCAGCCCGTGCAACACCAGGTCCCGCCGCAGCAGATCACGCCCGAAACGGCGGACCAGCAGAACCAGCAGCAACTGGCTGGCCCAGTGCAGCTTCGGGGTATTGCGCAGACGCAGCAACGCGACATTGTTGTCCAGCACCAGATCAATCGCGATCAGGTCACTGAGCAGTCTGATGTAGCGTGAAAGCAGTTCCAGCGCCCGACGCCGGGTTCTGGCCGTTATGACCGCGGCGGGAAAGGCGCCGAAATCAAACAGCCCCAGTGCCTGCTCCACTGCCTGAATGCGCGCCAGGGCATCGCCCGGCTGCAGCAGCCGATCCCAGTGCCTGTCGATGATTGCCGCGTCAACCCGGCAGTCCGGGTGCAACAGGTGATCCCTGCCCTCGCTCGCTACCGGCTTCTGGTCGCCCTGAGCCTGTGCGTCGGTAGTGTCGAGAATGGCGGCCAGCAGCTGGCCGGCGTAGCTTCCCTCGCTTCGGAGCGGCGGCATCTTCAGAAATTGACCCGCAACAGCAGGCTGTCGGAGTAGCGCCCCGCAAAGACATCCTGGCGGGGCGGGATGCGGCCGAACAGCACGAATTGCGCCGTCACGCTGCTCTTGTTCGGCACGACCACTTCCTGCTCCACCGTGTCCACGCCTGCTGTCTCGCCCCAGACCGAGGTCATGCTCAGGTCGCGATAGATGTTGTAGGCCAGGGTATCGGCGCCACCGTCGAGACGCATGCGGCGATCGGTGATGCTGCCGCTGTGGCTGCTCGGGCCGATACCCACGGAAACGATGATCTTGCGCGGGCTGCCTTCCCGACTGCAGGTGACGTTCAGCACGGCGCTGGTGTCGCTGGCCTGGGAGTGATGTGATGGCACACTGCCGAAGGCGAGTTGCACCGCGCTGCCGTTGCAGGTGGTCCCGGCCTGCACCGGACCGGTGAGGCAGAACAGGCCGCACAGCACCAGGCCGCAGCCGATCGCCGCTTTGTTCATTGTGCTCCCCCACCACAGACCTGCAGAGTGCCCAGTTCCGTAAAGGCTTCGCCGTCGGCCGGGACCCGCAGCAGAAATTCGCAGTCCATGTTGTCGTATTTCAACCGGGCAGGATAGTCGCCCGGCGGCAGGTCTTCCAGATAGAAGCGCCCCCCGTAGCCGGTCGTGAACTGCCGCGAGCCCGTGCTGGTGGCAAGGCTTACGCTGCGGTGCTGGACTGGCCGGCCGTCCGCGGCATGAACCAGGCCCCCGCTGACCGCGCGAATGACGCGCAGGGGAAAACGCAGCAGGCTGCCGCTGCGGGGCAGCGGCGCGACCGCCAGTTCGATGGCGTCGATGTTGAAATGAAAGGGAATGTCGCCTTCGTCAATGGAAACGGCATTGTCGATCAGCGCGGTCAGCGCGGGAACGAACAGACGCCCTTGCGGATTGGTCCTGCCGATCAGCCGGTTGTTGTGGTAGACCCGCACCTGATCCAGCGGCGGGCTGATTTCAACCAGCGCGAAGGCATCGTCCACGCGCCGGCTGGCGCTGAGGCGTGCCTCGGTCCAGGCCAGGCTGCCGGCCGCGCCGAGGCGCCAGCCTTGCTGCCCCTGCTGGTTGCTGCGGCTTTCGGACCAGGCGGCGTCCAGGCTGACATGGTCTGCGTGATGCAGCAGTTGCAGATCCAGCAACCCGGTCTCGCCGGTCGCGGTGTCCTGACGCTGAGTGGCCAGGCGCCACGCGGTGCCGGTGCCGTAGGGGGTGTCGCTGAAAGCCTGCACCTGCACGCGTTGTTCATCCCCCTGGCTGCCCGCATAGCTGGAACTGACGGTGGCTTTGTCGCCGAAGCGATAACGCAGGGTCAGCAGGATCTCCCGGTCCGGTTCGTTGCCACTGCGCCGCAAGGCGGCGAGTTCCCAGGCGAAGCCATTGCTGAAGCCACGGCCGGCCCCCAGCCGCAGATCAGAGGACTGGCCCTGGCTGTCCAGGCGCCGGCTGGCGGACAAGCTGAAGCTGCCGAAGCGGGCTGTGCCCAGGCTCAGCGTTCCGCCGTACTGGCGGCGCACGGCGAGTTCGCCGGGCGGCGCGCCGAAACTGCGATAGCCCGGCTCATTCCAGCGGGCAAAGGCAAGGCCGGAGAAGCGGCCGATCTGTAGCTGGTATTCCGCGGCCAGCGCGCCACCTTGCAGTCCCTGCTCACCACGGCTGCCTGCCGCGGCAAAGCTCAGCAGGCCAATGCGGGGGCTGGAGTAGACCAGGCTGCCTCCGAAATTGATCTCCTCCGCGCTGAATTGCAGGCGCCCGCCCAGGGTTGTCCGGTGATCGACGCCGTAGCGGTAGAACCCGCCGCCCACCGGTTCGCCATAATCGCTGCTGCGGCTGCCGTAGCTTTGACGCAGCAGGCCTATGCGCCATTCGAAATCGCTGCTGCCCGCCGCCAGACCGCGACTGGCGAAGTAGTGGGGTTGCTCGACGATCTGGAGCGTGCCGCTGGCGTCGCGCACCACCAATCGCAGGGTCTGCAGGCCGCCGTAATGACTGAAGTCCGAGATTTCAAACGGCCCCGCCTGAACCTGGCCGCGAAACACGCGATCTTCGCCGATGTAGAGTTCGACATCGGCTGGCGAAGCCGTGCTGGCAGCGATGCTGGCGGTGGGGAAGCGGATCAGGTCGGGCGCGAGTTCAAAGGCGCGTCCCAGGGTGATGCCGGCGATGATCTGGCTGCTGCCCAGCGCGTCGCCGGCGCGGCCGCGTTGATCACCCAGGACCAGACGTCGCATGGCCTCGACATCGTCATACTGGGCCCGGCTCAGCAGCCGCACGGTGTCGCGGTGGCCGTCGAACTCCTGGCTCAGCATATCATTGCTCAACAGCCAGCCACGCCAGCGAAAGGCCTGCTCGCTGCGCAGTTGCCAGCCCCGGCGCAGGTCGCCGCCAAAGCCATCCGCCCGGTAGTTCACCAGCAGGCTCCTGCTGTCGCTCAAGGGTGTCTGCCGGCGCTTCTGACGCGACAGGCTGAAGTGCTGAGGGGCGAAAGCGGCCGCTGGCAGTTCCAGATGCAGGCTGAGTTCGGCCGGGTCGAAGCGCACGGTGGTCCCGGAGAGGGCGTCCGCTGCCACATGCGCCTCTCCCTCGATCAGCACGACCGGTGTCTCTGGCGGTAACTGGGCGAAGCTGGCAAATTCGGCGCGTGGCAGGTAATAGCGCCCATTGGCGTCCTGCTGGATGATCAGGTCGCCCTGTGGCGTTCCGTTGATCAGCAGGGCGACGATCAAGGGGGAATAGTTCGCAGCCGCGGGCCAGGCGGCAAGGCAGAGCAGGGCGCTCGCCAGCCTGCGGCGCAAGCCGGTCATGAGGGTGGGGTCGCCAGCCGGGCTCAGGGCCGGCACTGGTCCGGGTTGACCTTGGCGCTCCGGCTCAGATCCAGGCCCTGACTGGTGCTCAGCCCGATACGCAGTTCCCCGGCCTCGATACAGGCTCCGGGATCGAGGTCTATGCGGTATTCACGCTGCCGGCCGGCCAGCAGATACCAGCCACGGGTCTCGCCCAGCAGCGTGTCGCCAATTCGGGCCGTGATTGTCTCGAACTGGAATTGCTGATTGCCCGTGTTGACGACCTTGAATTGCGCCTGGCCATCGATCACCCGCAGGTCGCGGATCTCCCCTGCGGGCTGGGGCCGTGCCGGGCCGAAAAAGATGGGCACGCCGAAGCGCAGCCGCACGGCGATCTGGGTGCCTTGCCCGCTGTCATCGCGCGGCGGCAGCTCCTCCACGAACAGGCGAAAGGTCATTTCCTGCTGGGGTGCGGCTGCCTTGGTGCCGATGCGGATGACGCGCTGTTCGCCAGGCGGCAGGGTGAAGGCGCGGGGGAAATAAAGCAGTTCCTCGCTGGGGTGGTACTCATCGACGCCGCTCTCGTTCTGGGTCCAGCGCATCAAGCGGACCTGAAATTCCAGCGGTTCCGGGTCGGTGCTGTCCAGCCGCAGGGCCGCCGTCTTGCTGCTGCCGTCGAAATCCACCCGGATGGGCGAGATGCCCCAGGCGCCCGCCTGCAGGGTGGCGGGAAACAGCAAGACCAGCAGCAGGCTGGTGATCCAGGGCAGTGAATGTGTGAATCGAGGCATCGGGTGTCCGCGGGTGAACGCGGCTCGGCCGGCCGCGCTCAGGGCGTGATAGTCAGAACGATGGTGTCAGAATAGCTGCCAGCACTGGCGTTCTGGAAGCTGGCGGGGCTGATGCTCCCGCTGAGGCTGAGGCTTTGTACCGTGTTGCGGGGCACCGAGCCCGAACTGGGAAAGCTGATGTCATAGGGCAGGTACTCGCCGGGCTGGCTGACATGCTGCATCCGCGGGGAGGATGGCCCACTTTCGTAGAGACCGTCGTCGCTGCTGACCCCGAAAGTCGCGACTGCATCGGAGCCATTGCAACGGAAGTTGATGCTGGCTCCCGCCGTGACATTGCCTTGCGCGCTCGGGTCGATGCTGCCGAAATTCAGCGCGGTCGGGCCGCTGTTGACGAAATGACACTTGTTCTTGGACAGCACCACCGCCTGCACCGACAGCTGATGACTGTCGCTCGCCGCAAGGCCGGTGCCGGGCAGGCACAGGCTGCTGGCAAGAAGCAGCAGGCAGCTGACGGCGGGTGACGGGCGAGTAAACATGCACCGATCTTAGCAAGTTCCTGGTCATGAAAATGAGAAGGGCCACGGCGTGTGCCGTGGCCCTGTCAATGCCTCATCAGTCCGCCAGGGCCTTACGGGGTGATGGTCAGCACCACGGTATCCGCATAGGCGCCCGCGGACACATTCTGGAAGGCGGCGGCCGTGATCGTCGA
>JBFKIN010000045.1:0-12109 GCA_041632255.1 Oceanococcus sp.
CGGCACGTCCGGCGCTGGAGATCGGATCCACCTGCGGCACGCCGCAGGAAGCCAGCAGCAACGCACTCGAAAGCCGCAGCAAGGACTTCATTGATCCGCCATCAGAATTCTCCTCGGGCCGCCGATAATACCCCCCGGGAGACAAGCACGTCCTGCACCGCGAACCGGTTGCCGCGCGTTCACTCGCTGACCGGCAGCAGGCCCTCCGGATTGATCGGCTTGCCCAGCTTGCGGATCTCGAAGTGCAGCAGCGGCCGGTTCTGCGGCCCCAGGCCCATGCTGGCGATGGTCTGCCCGGCCTCAACCTGGTCCCCCTCACGCACGTTGAGCCGGTCATTGTGCCCGTAGGCGGTCAGGTACTCCTCGCCATGCTTGATGATGACCAGCTGTCCGTAACCCTTGAGCGCACCGCCGGCGTAGACCACCTTGCCCGCGGCGGCTGCCCGCACCGGGTCGCCCACCTGGCCGCCAATATCGATGCCCTTGCGCCCCTTGGCCGCGTCGAAACGGGCCAGCAGGGGACCCTGCACCGGCCACTGCCAGCGGCTCGGCCCCGGGGCGGGCGCGGTACGCGGTGGCGGCCGCTCCACCGGCCGGGGCGTTGCGGCCGGAGGGGCACTGCTGGTGCGTCGGCTGCCGCTGGTCGGCGGCGGCGCGTGCGGGACGGGTGGCGCCTGGCGCAATTCGCCCGGCAACGGCGGGTCCAGCCGCAGCACCTGGCCGACATGGATCGCATCCTTGCGCCCCAGGCCGTTCCACCAGGCGATGTCGCGATAATCCAGCTGATGCTTGAAGGCGATCTGATACAGGGTGTCACCCGGCTGCACCGTGTAGGTGACCTGCTTGTCCTCCCAGCGCACCCAGGCAGTGGAGCAGGCGGCGAGCGCCAGCACCAGACCCGGCAGGATCAGGCGAAGCGATACAGCAAGAGAGCGGCCACGATGATGGCGAGCAGGCTCCACCCGATTCGGTCCATGTAGGGTTTCAAGTGAGGCTCTACCTTAGGGCCGGCCCAGGACACGATCAAGGCGACCAGGAAGAAGCGACCGCCACGCCCGACGAGGCTGGCGACGACAAACAGCGGCAGCGCCATGCCGGCGGCGCCCGCAGCGATGGTGAAGACCTTATAGGGAATCGGCGTGAAGCCGGCCAGGAACACGGCCCAGAAGCCCCACTGCATGAACCAGTCCTGGGCGCGGGTGTAGGCCGGCAGGTAGCCCCAGGAATCCAGCAGGGGAAGCACCGCGTCGAGCAACCAGACTCCGATGAAGAATCCCAGCACACCGCCAGCAACGGAGGTGGCCGTCGTCAGCGCGGCGAGAAACCAGGCCCTCTGGGGGCGCGCCAGCACCATGGGCGCCAGCAGGATATCGGGAGGCAACGGAAAGAACGACGACTCGGCGAAGGACAGCCCGCCCAGCCAGGCCGGCGCGTGGCGGTGTCCGGCCAGGGACAGCATCCAGTCATACAGGCGGGTCCACATGCGCGGCGGCCCTCAGTTGAGTGTGTCGGCCAGCAGCGGCACGAAACTCACCGCGGCCAGTTGCTGCTGGCGGAAGCCGCCGGATTCATCCCGTCGGATGGCGACCAGCATCTGGCCGCCCTGCGGCCCCACGGGAATGACCATGCGACCGCCCGGAGCCAGTTGCTGCAGCAGATCCTGCGGCACGCTTTCGGCCCCGGCGGTGACGATGATGCCATCAAATGGCGCCTGTTGCGGCCAGCCGAGGCCGCCATCGGCGTGGTTGAGATAGACCCGCATGTAGTTGAGCTTGCGCAGGCGCTCGCCCGCCGCCTGATACAGGGGACGGATGCGTTCCACCGAGTAGACGCGGTCCACCAGCTCGGCCAGGATCGCGGTCTGGTAACCGCAGCCGGTGCCCACTTCCAGCACGTGACGCAGTTCGCCACCGGCCAGCAGCGCGGCTGTCATCAGTGCCACCACATAGGGCTGCGAAATGGTCTGGCCGTGGCCGATGGGCAGAGCCGTGTCTTCGTAAGCCTTGCTCAGATCCCAGGCTTCGTCCACGAAGGCATGCCGCGGCACCCGTGCCATGGCCTCCAGCACGCGCTCGTCCGCGATGCCCTTGTCGCGCAGGCGCTGTATCAGCTTGCTGCGATAGAACTCCGGAGTCAGACCGCGCCGCTTGCCGCCCTCGCCTCTCATCCGCGATCCAGCCAGCCGGCCAGGCCATCCAGAGCCGCGTGATTGGTCAGGTCCGTGTGCAACGGGGTGACCGAGGCGTAGCCATTGCTGACCGCGTGAAAATCCGTGCCCTGACCAGCGTCCTGCTCCGGCCCGGCGGAGCCGATCCAGTACAGGGGCCGCCCGCGGGGATCCTGATCGCGAATGACGTCCTCGGCGATGTGACGGTAACCCAGGCGGGTGACCTCGACGCCCTTGAGCTCCTCCCAGCGCAGGTCCGGCACATTGACGTTGAGGATGCTTTTGGGTGGCAGAGGATGCGATCCGATATCCCCTATCAGGTCCACCACCACCCGGGCGGCCGTTTCATAATGGCGGGGCTGGAAGGACACATCGGAGACGGCAATCGCCGGCAGCCCCATGAAGCGGCCTTCCATCGCGGCCGCCACGGTGCCGGAATACAGGGTGTCGTCGCCCAGGTTCGCGCCGGCATTGATACCGGAAATCACGATGTCCGGGCGCTTGTCGTGCAGACCCGTGACCGCCAGATGGACGCAATCCGTCGGCGTGCCGTCCACCGCATACCAGCCCTCGCTGACTTCGGTGACGCGCAGCGGCCGTGACAGGGTCAGCGAATTGCTGGCGCCACTGCGATTGCGATCTGGCGCGACCACGGTCAGCTCGCCCAGCGGCTGGAGATACTCGGCCATCACGCGCAAGCCGGGCGCGTGGATGCCATCATCATTGGACAGAAGGATGCGCATAAGCCGCGGGATATTAGCAAATCGGAACGGGTCCAATCCGTGGCATGATCCCGGGCTGACGAGGAGCCCCAGTGAACCACGACTCGCCAGACAAGCCGGATGATGAACTCGCGCTGTGGCGCGATTCGGTGGCCGATGTGCAGCGCCTGTCCCTGCGCCGCCGGGCTCCCAAGGCCGCGCCCCCCAAGGATCTGGACGCGCGTCGCCGCGCGGAGACCGAGGAGGTGCTGAACGAGGCCATGCACGGCGAGATCGCGCCGGAAGACTTTGAAACCGGCGACCAGAGCCAGTTCCGACGCGACGGGGTGGCGCCCGCCACCCTGCGCAAGCTGCGCCGCGGTCAATTCGCCATCCAGGCCAGCCTGGACCTGCACGGCCTGACCCGGGCCAGGGCGCAGACGGAACTGGCCGCCTTCCTGCGTCACGCGCTGAACAGGGACTGGCGCTGCGTGCGGATCATCCACGGCAAGGGACTGCGTTCTCCCCAAGGGCGCCCCGTTCTCAAGGCGCGGGTGGAGATCAGCCTCCAGCGCCATGAGCAGGTGCTGGCCTACGCCTCGGCACCAAACTGGGCGGGCGGGCACGGCGCCGTGCTGGTACTGCTGCGGCGCGCCGCGCCCCGCTGAGTCCCGACCGTCCAGGTTGTACACTGGGGACGGAGCATGGGGCCGACCACAGGGCACAACCGATGAACAGAACCCGCTTGCTGATTGCGCTGCTCGGCGCCATGGCGCTGTCAACGACAGAGGCCCGCGACGAAGGCAATGAGTTCGACTTCCTGTTCGAGGACAAGGCCGCGCCCTCCCCGGCACCCGGGCCAGCCCGTGCCGATGAAGACGACACCACAGCTGCGCCCGTAACGCTGACCGAGGAGAAGCCACCCCCGGTCTCCGGACCCCGCCGCGGCCGGATGATCGAGGAAATCGTGGTCACCGCACAAAAAACCGAGCAGACCCTGCAGGAAGTGCCGGTGGCGGTCAGCGTGGTCGACGGTCAGACCCTGCGCGATGCAGGCGTGTTCGGTGCCGCAGGGATCGAAAATCTGGTGCCCAACATCGAACTGGACACCGACGCGCAGGCACCCAACATCGGGGTGCGTGGCTTCTCCACCGACTCCTACAATGTCGGCCTGGAGCCCTCCGTCGGCATCATCGTCGACGACATCCCGCTGGGCCGCACCGAATTCATACCGGACGGGCTCTACGACCTGCAGCGCGTGGAGGTGCTGCGCGGCCCGCAAGGCACCCTGTTCGGCAAGAACACCATCGCCGGAGTGCTGATCTTTGCCACCGGCGCGCCGGAACCCGAGCGTGGCGGCTCATTGCTGCTGACAGGCGGCGAGGAGGATGAGCAGCGTCTGGAGGCCGTGTTCAACCAGCCGCTGAGCGACAGACTGCTGGCCCGTGGCGCCCTGTTGGCCTGGAAGAACGGCGGCGAGATCGACAACAGCTTCCTGGACCGGCGCGAGCCCGCCTTCGAACAGCTGGCCGGCCGGCTCAAGTTCAGCTACGACGCCAGCGACCGCCTGCAGCTGCGCTTCGGCGGCCAGCTGGCCGACATCAGCACCAATTACCCGAACTGGCAGCTCTACGACCTGGACGAGGATGCGCTGGAGTACGCGCGCAGCAAGGACCCCAACACCGAGGATGATCCCTTCGACGAGCACACCAGCTTCGACCTGCCGGGCACGGTGGACCATGTGACGGACCTCATCCATCTTGCCGCCGACTACCAGCTGGGCGATAACCACGCGCTGCTCGCCATCGGCGGCCGGGCCACCCTGGAAAACGAGTTCCGCGCTGATTTCGACGTGAGCGCCGCGGATCTGGCCCGGGTCAGCGTGCTGCACACCTACGCGCAGAACTCGCTGGAATTGCGCTTCACCGGCCATGGCGGACTTTTCGGGCGCGACCTCGAATACGTCGGGGGCCTGTTCGCCTTCGACAGCCAGATGTATATCCAGGTCGATGTGGAACTGGGCGAGGACATTGTGGACTTCGGCCTCAGCCCGGCTGGCGCCGAGGCGTTGGGCGCACCCGACGGCAACCCGCTGGGCCCGATCCTTGTCGCCGCGCCGGTCCCGCCAGCCGACCTGATGGACGGCATTTTCCAGGTCTTCGTCCAGGACACGCGCTCGCTGGCCGCTTTCGGCCAGCTCACCTGGGCACTGACGGCACAACTGGACCTGATTGCCGGCCTGCGCGCCGGCAACGAAAAAAAGGATGCCCTGCTGTCGGTCACCAGCCGCGGCCCCGGCATCACCGCCTTTGTGGTGGGCGCCAACGATCCGCCGGACACCGACTTCGTCGCGCCGCTGGATCGCAGAGAGGACGAGATCTCACCCAAGCTGGGACTGCGCTACGCCTTCCACGACGACCTGTCGGTTTACGGGAGCTGGACCCGCGGCACGAAGAGCGGCGGATTCAATGCAATCTCCTTCAACAGTGAAGACCTGGAGTTCGAACCCGAGCGCGGTGACAACTTCGAGCTGGGCGTGAAAGCCCGCCTTTTTGATCGCTCCCTGGCCTTGAATCTGACCCTCTATCACACCGATGTGAGCGACATGCAGGTGGTGAACTTCAACGGGGTGAGCTTCGATGTGTACAACGCCGCGGAGTCGGTGCTGGAAGGCTTCGAGGCTGACATGACCTGGCTCAGCCCCTGGGACTGGCTGTCCATCAATGGCGCGCTGGCCATCGCCAGGGCGGAGTACAAGAGCTACCCGGACGCGCCGCAGAATGCGGAACAGGCCGCGGATTGCAATCCGGATGTCGAGGAGTGCAACCAGGATCTGAGCGGCCGGACCCTGCCCCGCGCGCCCGAGGTCACCGCCTCGCTGAGTCCGACAGTGAGCCTGCCGCTGCCTCGCGGCCTGGGCATGGAACTGGCTGCCGACATCAGCCACCGGGGAGATCAGTACCTGACCCTGGACCTGGATTCCCATGCCTTCCAGCGCGCCTACACCCTGGTCGGGGCCCGCATCAGCATCGGTGCGGCGGATGAGCGATGGGGCCTGACCCTGCGCGCCAGCAACCTCACGGATGTTGACGCACTGGGCTTTGTCGCCGATCACAACCTGTACGCGAACTCCTATTTCGCGACCCAGATTCCGCCCCGCCATCTGAGCCTTACCCTCAGTGCCAACTGGTAAACCCAAGGCCGATCTGGCGACGCTCGACCCACCGCAACTGCAGCGGGTGCTCGGCTACCCGCGCAATTTCGCCCGCCTGCGGCAATTCGAGGGTGACGCAGCCGAGTTCACCTATGATCTGGACCCCGGCCAATGGCCGTGGCTGGCCCTGTCCGCGCGGCATCCGGTGGTGCTGGAAAAATACCAGTACTTCACCACGGTAACCGCGGCTTGTGCCTTCGGCGACATGGCGCCCGGGGTGCGTTCGGCGTTGACCGGGATGCGCTGGTCCCTGGGCGAGGATGCCGGGGATGCCCATTTCCCCGACCGCTCGCGCTGCCAGCGGACGGCCGATGAGCAGGGCGAGCTGAACCTGGCCGTGATGTTGAGCAACGGGCAGGGTCAGAACCTGGGCCAGATCATCTGTCGGGGGCACAGCTTCGCCGACCGGGATTTCGCCAACTGGCGCGCATCCAGCCGGAAAGCTGTCCAGGCCCGCGACGACAGCCCCGCCTTCACGCCGGCACCACTGACCGACGGGCGCCCCGGTTTCGTATCAGAACCGCTGATCCGCGATGGCCTGGATGCGGTGCTGGCCCGGGTCGAATCCGCCCGTGGCTTTCATCCTCAGCACCCCTTCCACACCGGTAGCGGCGATCATGTCAACGCGGCGCAATTGTTCGATTGCGCGCTGCAGGCCGCCGAGCAGTGGCTGGGACCTGACAGCCGCACCTGTCTTGCCGGCGAAGCGGGGTTCCTGCGCTTTGTCGAACTCGACGCCGGCTTCGAGATCCTTTGCGAAGAGCGTCTGGAAGCCGGCGATGGACAGGTCAGCCTGCGGCTGCTGATCCGCCAGAGCGGGCGCGAGAACACGCGCCTGCGCCTGACACTGGGCCCGGCCCGGGACTGATTCAGGCCAGGTCGCCGACCAGACTCTGCCTGACGGCATCAGGGACCACGGTGTCCACCTGATAGTTCTGGTGCTCGATGCCGGCCAGCAGCGGCGCGCCGGCCTTGAGGGCGCTGATCATCTCCGCCGACAACTCGAAACGCAGAAAATGCACGGAAGCGGTCTTGTCCGGCGCACTGCGATCCAGATCCTCGTTGGCCATCGGCGTGACCCGGGCGCAACCTTCGACCTGCAGCCAGACGCGCTCTTCGATGCCGATCAGCTGGGCCAGAGCCGCCTTGCGCTCGTCCACGTCGGCATATTCGAGCATGAAGGTGGCCTTGAGATTGTGGCCGTCAGGGATGAGCGGGTTGTACACATCCAGTTCCTCCTGGATGCCTGCCGCCTCGAAGATTTTCTCGATGCGCAGCATCTCCTGGATCTGGTACTGAATGGTCAGGGCATCCTCGAAGTACAGGGCTGCATGGGTTCCCAGGGCGAGCCGGCGCTGGCGCTTGTGCGCCATCACCCGGGCCCGGAAAGCCTCGCGCTGTTCGGCGTACACCTCCAGGCTCATCAGATCCGTGCGCTTGAGCTTATTCTTCATGGCTTATCCGTTCAGATGCCGTAGGCGCGGCGCAGCAGGCTGATTGGATGCTCCGGCGCCTGACCGTTGTCCAGCCCGTTTTCGATATGGTGACCGGCCATGGCGCAATCGCTGCCGTAGTGGTCCACCTTGCCCTCGCGGACCTGGCGAACCACCGGGCGGGCGATCTTGGTCGCCGCCTCGTGAAACTCCGCCTTGACCGCGTAGGTCCCGTCATGACCGGAGCAGCGCTCGATGCTGTCGATCTGCGTGTCCGGGATCAGGCTCAGCAACTCGCGGGTCTTGGGGCCGATTTTCTGGACCCGCTGGTGACACGACGCATGGTAGGCCACCTTGCCCAGGCCCTGCTTGAAATCGGTGCTCAGCAGGCCATCCTTGTGGCGCAGCATCAGGTATTCGAAAGGATCGAAAAAGGCCTGCTGCACCTTTGCAACCTGAGGGTCGTCGGGGAACATCAACGGCAGTTCCTGCTTGAACATCAGCACGCAGGAGGGCACGAGCGCGGTGAGATCCCAGCCCTCGTCGACCAGCGCGGCGAGCACCGGTATGTTCTCGTTCTTGAGCCGGGTCACGGACTCCAGGTCGCCCAGTTCGAGCTTGGGCATGCCGCAGCATCGTTCCTTTTCCGCCAGTCGCCAGGGAATCGCGTTGTGTTCCAGCACGCTGGCGAAATCCTCGGCGATGCAGGGTTCATTGCGGTTGATATAGCAGGTTGCGAACAGCGCGAGACGGCCGCGCGTCCGCCCGGCGTCCTGCCCTTCTCCCGGCTGCTGACGATCCTCGAGGCGGGAGCGGGCGGAGCGACTGTGGAATTCCGGCAACCAGGCCTGTGCATGAATGCCGGCCGTCGACTGCATCAACTTGCGCGCCGAAGAATTGCGATTCACCGCGTTGACGGTTTGGGCCACCACCGGTATGCCGGCGAACGAACCGACCAGATCGGTACTGGTGAGCATCTTGTCCCGCACACGGGTCCGGCCCTGCTTGTAGCCGACCGCTTTGGCCCGCAGCATCAGGTGCGGGAAATCGACGTTCCACTCGTGGGGCGGCACGTAGGGACACTTCGTCAGGTAGCACAGATCGCAGAGATAACAGTGATCGACCACCTTCCAGTAATCCTGGCGCTCCACGCCGTCGATCTCCATGGACTCGGACTCGTCGACCAGATCGAACAGGCTGGGGAAGGCCTGGCACAGGCTGACGCAGCGGCGGCAACCATGGCAGATGTCGAACACCCGCTCCATTTCGTCGAACAGCGCCTGCTCGTCGTAGAAGCCGGGTTCGTCCTGACCCAGGGGGTGACGCGTCGGCGCGTCAAGTGAGCCTTCGCGAGGTGGACTGGCCATGTTCTGCTCTCCCAGTGGGGCCAATGCCACGACGACCCATTGCCCTCAGGGTCGGGCCGTCGGACATCCGGCGGGCGACCGGCTGGCGCCGGTCGCTGCCGCAAGGCTTGGGCTGCCGGAAGACCGGCCTGGCTCAGGCGTCGAGTTCGTTCAGCGCCTTGGCGTAGCGATTGGCGTGAGAGCGCTCGGCCTTGGCCAGCGTCTCGAACCAGTCGGCGATTTCGTCAAAGCCCTCGTCACGCGCAGTCTTGGCCATGCCCGGATACATGTCGGTGTACTCGTGGGTTTCGCCCGCCACGGCGGCCTTGAGATTCAGCGCAGTGCCGCCGATCGGCAGGCCGGTGGCCGGATCACCCACCTTTTCCAGGTACTCCAGATGACCATGGGCGTGCCCGGTTTCCCCTTCAGCGGTGGAGCGGAACAGCGCGGCCACGTCGTTGTAGCCCTCAACATCCGCCTTGGCTGCGAAGTACAGGTACCGCCGGTTCGCCTGTGACTCGCCGGCAAAGGCGTCTTTCAGATTCTGCTCGGTCTTCGAACCTTTCAGTTCCATCGTCTCTCTCCTGCTGCGGGTGGTGGCCGGAGCTCCGGCCGATACCGGAGCTTTAGCATACGCCTGCTGCGCCCTATTTCAATACGCAATTCAATAGTTTGTTTCTATCCCAGCAGCAGGCAAAACCTATCGTCGCGGGGGTGTTCTGCTCTCGGCCGGCAGAGTCGGCAACGGCAACCCCTCGTAGCGCTCCTGTTCCAGATCCAGCACGATCTGATCGAATCGGCTCTGTGCCTCCTCCTGCTGCTCTGCGGACAGGCTTTGCCAGAACCAGGCCAGGGACGATGCCGCCGGGCGACAGGGGGCGACAACGCAAAAGCGCTGCTGAAACCAGGGCGCATGGAAGCGACAATCCAGACCCGCTTCGCAGGCGAGCCGCAGCCAGGGCAGAGCCAGGGCCTGCGCCGCCGGACTGTCGCGCTCGTAAGCCTGCAGGAACAGCAACCAGTAGACCTCCGGGTCGCCACTGTCCAGTGCCTGAACGACTTGCTCGCGACGCTTTGCGGCGGCCATGTGACCGGGACGGTAGGCGGATTCCACCAGCGCGGGCGGATGCGCTCCCCGCACCGCACGCAGGAACCAGGCGCCGGCGTATTCCACGCTGACCCCCGGGCGCTCGGACCCCAGGCTTTCTCCCAGCGTGCGCCAGTCGTAAACAGCAAAGCCGACACAACGGTTGAATTGCTCGGCCCACTGCGCCTGCTCATGGGGACCGAGCCCGCTGCCCACACCCAGCATGCGTTCGTACAGGGCGTGAATCGATTGTGCGTCCAGACGCAAAAAGCTGTGACACTCGTCCAGCGCCAGATACAGCAGATAGGCATGCACCGGGCTGCCTGCCGCGGCCTCCCTGACGACACTCAGACTCAGGCGGTAGAGATCGGGCGCTTCTTCAAACTCCCGCCGTGGATACCAGGCGGGCACGACCGACCCGCTGTCGAGCCAGTCCCAGCGCGGCACGGTGGACTGACGCGCCGCCAGGGACGCCGACCCGCGGCCCGGTACCGGCCGGGGAGGAAAGGCCATGACCGAGGCGGCAGGACGCGGGACGATCGTCTGCGGCTGCGGCGCGGTAGGCAGCAACCAGACCGTGCCGGCCAGAATGACCAACAGCACAAGCCCCATGACTGCCCGCCTGTTCATCGCCCTGCCATTCTACGCTTCGCCCGGACCTGCATTAGGCTAGAGTGGCTGAGACAGGGGGGACAGGCCATGCGGGCAGGGGTTATCGGACTTTCGCTGATGCTTGGGCTGGCGGCCGGCTCGACGTCGGCCGCTGACGAGCAGCTGTCCGTGCGGCTGGACAGCGGGCGCAGCCTGCAGATGCTGATTCGCGCGCCACAGGACGCCCAGGGCCGCTTGCCGGCCGTTGTCCTGTTCGGCGGCTTCGAAGGCACCGCGCAGATACTGGACTACGTCAAGACCCAGCAGCCGCTGATCCGCGCCAGCTTCCCCTACCCCTGGGATGCACCGGAGCAGGTCGGATTGCGACAGTTGCCGCAGATTCTGGCGGATTTTCGCCAGGCGGTGGACGACACGCTGGCCGGCATTGCGGCGCTGACCGCCCATCTCCGGCAACGACCCGACGTTGATCCCGATCGACTGATGATCGTCGGTGCCAGCGCAGGCGCTCCCTTCGCCACCATTGCCGGCCAGAGCAACGCGATGCCCGGCATCATCATCGTGCAGGGATTCGGCGAGGTGGCCGAGGTGATCGCGCGTCAGTTCGATCTCAAACTGGTGCCCCGTTATGGCGCCTGGGTGCGCCCCCTCACCTGGCTCTTTGCCCACGCCATCGTCTGCTGGATGGATCTGCCCGAGCCGGAAAGCTACGCCAGTGGCTTCACCGCGGGACAACAGGTGCTGATGGTCACGGCCGAGGCCGACGAGCGCGTACCGGCCGCGGCGACCGAGGCCCTGTGGACAGCGATCGAGAACAGTCCGGCGGATGCCACACGCCTGGACCTGTCTGGCGGCCACCTGCGCGGCTTCGGCGACCCGGCCATCGAGAGGATCATGCAGCTGGCACTGGACTGGATGCGTCAGCGCCAGCTGCTGGAAGAGGAACCGCCGGAGCTCAGTGGCTGAAAGGCCAGGCCATGAAGTAGCGCTTGATGCGCAACCAGATGCCGTACAGGCCCAGCGGCTCAAAGATCAGGAAGCCCATGACCAGGAGCGCGAAAAGCAGGGTCGATTGCTGGCTGGAATTGAGCTGATCCAGGAGCGGCAGGTTACGGCCCAGGGCCTCCATCAGGGGCGACAGGACGACGAAGGCGATCGGCCCCGCCACCGCACCGAACACGGTGCCGATGCCGCCGAGCACGATCATGGCGATGTACTGCACGCTCATCAGCAGGTTGAAGGGCGGCTCCACGGTCAGGAACTGCTGCTGGAAGGCGAACATGGCCCCGGCGATGCCGGCAATGAAGGAGGACAGGCCGAAGGCGATGATCTTGGTCCGGGCCGGATTCACCCCCATCACCGCCGCGGCGAGATCATGGTCGCGCACGGCCATCATGGCCCGGCCCGCGTTGGAACGGGCCAGATTGCGGATGCCCCAGACGCTGAGCAGCATCAGCAGGCTGAACAGCAGATACAGCTTGCGCTCGAAATTGAGTGCGAAATCGCCGATCCAGACGGTTTCGGTCAGTGCGCTCAGACCGCCCTGCCCGCC
>JBFKIN010000046.1:0-11891 GCA_041632255.1 Oceanococcus sp.
ATCCGATTCCTGACAGCAATCGAACATGCGCAGGACCGGCTCGACGATCCACTTGGACGCCTGATGTTCCTCCAGAGTGATGGGCCGCTGGTAGAACCACGCGTTCGGGTTGCTGGCCGCGTGCTTGCGCTGCACCACCGACACGCGCCCGAAGTCCTCGTTCGTGACCCCGTACTTCTGCATGTAACGCTGCGCCGCCAGGCCTTCCCACGTCGCCGGGGTCTGCGCGCCATAGGGCATGCACCAGAGCAGTGAGCCGGTGCCATTGCCCGGCTGGAACGCGGACTCCATGGTGATAGGCTGGCCGAAACGGTACTGCGAGCGCTCATTCATCGCCCGCCAGATCAGCACGTTTTCGCACAGCCCGGCGTTGACCATGGCCATGGCCTGATAGATGGTCGCAACAGCTGCGGCGCCGCCGCCGGGGATCCGGGTGGTGTAGGCCAGATCCTTCACTCCCAGACAGCGTGCGAGATGAATCTCGTCACTGTTGTCGAGGGTGAAGGTGATCATGCCGTCGACATCAGCTGGCGCCACTCCGGCATCGTTCAGCGCCGCCATGGCGCATTCGGCCGCCAGTTGCAGCTCGGAGCGCTTTGACGCCTTGGAGAATTCGGTCTGACCGATACCGGCAATGGCCGCTTCGCGGAATGAACGCGCCATCAGCGAGCCTCCACCGGCTTGAAAACAGGCACCTGCTTGCCTTTCATGGTCGGCGCGAAGCTGACCTCCACGGCCATGCCGGCCTGCATGTCTTCAAAGGGCACGCCATCGACATTGGACACGATGCGCACCCCCTCCTCCAGCTCGATCACGGCAACCACCGGCGGCTCCGCAAAGCCCACCGCCTTGGGGTGCTGCGGCCGGATGAAACTGTATACGCGACCACGGCCGGACAGCGGCACGATTTCGGGCTCCAGAGCGTGGCACTCCGGGCACATGGGCCGAGGCGGAAAGCGGAAGCTGCCGCATCCGCTGCAGCGCTGGGCGACAAATTCCCCCTTGGCCGCATGATCCCAGAAGAATTTGGCGTCCAGGGTGATCACCGGATCCAGTCGCGGCGCCGGTGTCTTGTGTTCGGTGTCTGTCATGTCTTTACTGCTGTGGTTGCATGGTCGGGCGATCAGGCATCTGCCGCCCGGCGGGTCCAATCCTTTCCGGATGCGGGTGGCGCTCGGGCTCCTGCCCTCGCTGCACGTCCATCCCCGTCCGGCCGGCCATCCCTGGCCGGCGTTCGCGCCGGATGCGAGCGGTGCTCGCATCGCTCCCGGCGCTCACCCCCCGAAACCGGGCGGCATCCGCGGCATGCCCTCAAAGCCGATGGCAAACTGCTCCTCCATGGTATTGATCTCCTCTTCGGAGTAACCCATACCGCCAAGAATGCTCTTGGTGTGTTCCCCGACCAGCAGGGGGCGGCTGCCTGGCGCGCCCGGGGTCTCGGACAGGTCCACGCACATGCCGATCTGGTCCAGCTTGCCCACGTGCGGGTGATCGTAGGACACCGTCCAGCCGCGCTCCTGAATCCAGGGTTCATCGTGCAGTTTGCGACCGAAATCCTGAGCCACCACTTCCACCGGCACGCCGGCTGCATCCAGCGCGGCAAACCAGTTGGCAGCCGAATCGCCGGCGAATTTGTCCGCCAGAATCTGGCACAGGGCCTGGTCGTTGTCCTTGCGGGCCTGAGCACTGGAGAAACGCTCATCGCTGACCAGCTCAGGGAGGCCAAGAACGGCGAAGAGTTCATCCCAGTGCTCCTGGCCGGCACAGACGAGACAGAGCCAGCCTTCTGCCGTGCGATACAGACGATGACCGGCGGAGAAGCCCAGCTGTTCGCCATCGAGCTTCGGCCGCTCGAAGCCGCTGCCATCCGGCCGCGCCACTGCGTAGGAGGTGTTGAGCAACCCGGCATTGACGATGGAGGTATCGACAAACTGCCCCTCCCCGGTCTTCTCCCGGTGATAGAGGGCCTGGATCACTGCGATAGCGGACAGGAAGCCATTGCCGGTGTCGCCCATCGAAGTCAGGCTCCACATGGGCTTGCCGCCGCGGTACATGCCGCCATCCTCGTACTGGACGCCGGTCAGGCAGGCGCCGGTCTGGTCATTGCCGGGCAAGGCTGCCCGCTCGCCGGTCTCGAAGCCGCGCGTATGGCAGTAGATCAGCCGCGGATTGAGCTGCTTGAGGCTCTCGTAGTCGATCTTCAGCCGCTCGGCGGCGTCATAGCGCATGTTGTGATGCACGACGTCCGCGTCCTTCACCAGGTCGAGGAAGACTTTCATCGAACGCGGATCCTTCAGATTCAGCGTGATCGACTGCTTGCCCCGGTTTGACATGTAGGCGATATGCACCCGGTGCCAGAACAGGTCGTACAGACCATTGATCTTGATCACTTCGGCACCCAGATCGGACAGCATCTGGCAACCGAAGGGACCGGCAATGGCAAGCCCCAGATCCAGCACCTTCACGCCCTGCAGCGGCTTGTCCAGGCTACCGTCACCGGCCTGCGGGGCTGGCGTTTCGCGGGCCGCCGCGGCCTCGGCCTTCACGTCCTCGGTGTTGGCTCCGGGAGCCACCGGCGGCGCGCCAATGCTGGTCGGATTGGCACTCATCTTGTAAGTCAGGCCAAGCTGGCGAATCGTTCCCAGCTCCGGATCCTCGACCTCGGCCACGCAGCCATCCTTGAGGAATAGCGGATCGGCCAGGGATTCTTCGGTCGAGCGCACCGCCTGCATGGTCATCTGCGCCCGCGCAGCCGCATCGACCCAGTCCGCTGCGGGGAATTTCTTCACCCGCTCCATCAGCTGCGGCTGGTATTCGGTGAGCACGAATATCTCTTCCGGGCCGGTCCCAAAGCGATCGGGGTCATCCTTGGCCTTGAGGTCCGGATTCGCATTCAGCTCATCAGACTCCGAAGCCTGAATGATGAAACGCGGATTGGGTACCCAGTTGTGAATCCAGTTGCCGTCCGAGCACTGGTAGTGACCCTTCGGCGACTTGCTGCCCAGAATCCAGGAGTCGAAGCCGGGAAAATCGATCTTGTCGGCGCGCATCCAGGCCCAGCCGCCGCCCTGCATGGCGCCCTGCAGCAGCGAAGTCTCCACCCACTGACCACGCCCAGTCGTCTGCCGCGCCAGCAGTGCCGCATTGATCCCCACCGAGGCGCAGTAGAAGGCGCCCAGGCTGGGCCAGTAGGATGCCGGGAACAGGGGCCCGTCGCGCTCTGCGCCCTGCAGCCAGTCCGCCGGCACCTCCAGGTCCTCGAACGGATCGGGGCGGCCCGCCATATGATTGAGCGCGCCTTCCGGCCAGCCGCGCTGCTCCCAGTGCAGGCCGGTGCGGGCAGCGACCAGGGCGTCGTAGGCTGGGCGCTGCTCCAATGGCGTGCCCCGGCCGTAGCCGGTGATCGAGCAGTAGACCAGACGCGGGTTGATCGCCTTGAGGGTGTCATAATCGATGCCCAGACGGGTGGTCACCCCCGGGGTGTAGCTTTCCACCAGCACATCGGCGGTCTTGACCAGGGCCAGGAAATCCTCCCGGTCCGCATCATCCTTGAGGTCGAGGAACGCGCTGCGCTTGCCACGCTGCCAGACCTTGTAGCCGAGTTGTCCGCGATACGGGTCGCCTCCCGGTGGCTCGATCTTGGTCACCTGAGCACCATGATCCGCCATCTGCATGGTGACCATGGGACCGGCGATGCCCCAGGACAAATCCAGGACCTTGATGTCCTTCAGTACTCCTGCCATTGCTCGTCTCTCGGTTGCTTGACTGGGGACGCGCGAGTGCGGGCGCCCATGTCAGCAATGTAGAGCGGAGCGCGCGAGCCCTCCTGACACATTTGGATTAGTGGCCCGCCGGGCTCAGAGGCTGCAGCGAACCCCTACGCAATTTCCGCCTTCATCCTTGGCGTCGCGCAGAACGTGGTCACAGGCGATCATCAGTGTGTGCGGGAAGTGGCTGGCCGGCGGAACCACGCAGATGGCCCCCGCCGTCACGGTCAAGATTCCGCCTTGCGGATCCCCTCCCCGTGAAATGGCCAGCTCCGCGACGTCCCGCCGGATACGTTCGGCCATCATCCGGGTGCCGTCGCAGTCCACATCGGACAACAGCACGGCGAACTCGCCGGACCGGACGCGGCCGGCCAGATCGGCCCGGCGCCGGCAGGCCAGACGTACGACTTCCGCAGCGTCGGCCAGCGCCGCTCCCACGGTGTGCTTGTGATTGTTGGCCCGGAAACTGGACAACTTGTCGAAGTCGATGAGGATCAGGCCCAGGTGGCGGTGGCCTTGCCGGCAGATGTCCCACTGCTGCTCCAGTCGCTGCCGGAAAAAATTCCGGACGGCCAGACCGGTGAGCGCGTCGAAGTCACGCAACTCCGGGGTCGGGTCGACGGCTCGACGACAATTGCGCGCGACTTGCAGGCTCTGCATGACGGAGGGATGAATCCTGTTCCGGAATACACCACCCGACGTTAGTTTGGCGCCAGTGAAGGCGATGTGAGGGCCAGCCTTCCCCGGCGAAGAGACGGGGAAGGCTTCTCACCCACGTCGCGGTCGGCGGGCGCCGGAAACGCCGGCGCCCCAGGACCGACAACGCTGACTTCAGCGAGCTGCCGCCAGCGCCGCGTCCCTGCGACGGAAGAACCAGGAGCCCAGTGCGGGCAAAAGGCAGATGGCGCCAAACATGTTGACCAGGAACAGGAAGGCCAGCAGCAGGCCCATGTCAGCCTGGTACTTCAGCGCCGACATCATCCAGGTCAGCACGCCGACCGACATGGTGGCGGCCGTGAAGACGATGGCGCTGCCGCGATCGCGCATGGAGCGGGCGAAGGCCTCCTGGAAGCTCATCTTTGGATCATGCATGTAGTGCTGGATGCGCTCGAACAGGTAAATGCCGTAGTCCACCCCGACACCCACGCCCAGGGCGATCACCGGCAGGGTGGCCACCTTGAGGCCGATGTCCAGCATGGCCATCAGTGCATTGCCCATCACGGTCACCGAAACCAGCGGCACCAGCACGCAGATCAGTGCGGTCCATGAGCGGAAGGAGATCAGGCAGAACACGACGAGCGCGGCGAACAATGACAGCAGCATCTTGACCTCGGCCCGTTTGACCTCCTCGTTGGTCGCGGCCATCACGCCGACATTGCCGCTGGCCAGACGCATGTTCACACCGTCGACCGGATTGGCCTCAATGAACTCTTTGATTTCATTGATGATGTGGGCGATGGTCGGCCCCTCGTGATCCTCGGTGAAGATCAGCACCTGGATCGCCCGGCAACCATCGCTGTTCAGGCCCAGGCGCGGGTCGAAGGCCTTGGAGCCGGTGGACAGCCCGGCCGACGAACGCGGCAGCGCCTTCCAGTGCGGATTCCCTTCATTGAAGGCGGTGATCACGAGCTTGCCGATGCCGGCCACGCTGGTGACGGACTGCACCCCGCGCACCCCGCGCATGTAGAGCTCGAAACGGTCGATCAGGTCGATGACCGGGTACTGCAGGCAGGAGTCGGTCTCGAAATCCGGCGCCTCGACCATGACGGTCAGCAGGTCCACCCCGATGTCGTAGGACTCGGCAATGACCCGGTTGTCCGTGTTGTAGCGCGAATCATCGTGCAGTTCGGGCACCCCGACACCGGAATCGCCGATCACCAGGTGACGCGACTGCCAGGTCGCGATGCCCATCCACACGACGGCCACGGCAAAGACCCAGACCGCGACCCTGGGCTGGGCGCATTTGGCCACCGTATCCCAGATCTTGCCGCCGAAGCCTTCCTGGCTGTGCTTGGTGTGCTCGATGCTCTCCTTTTCCAGGGTCAGGTAGCTGAGAATGATCGGCTGCACCAGCTTGTTGGTGATGATCATGAGCAGCACGCCCAGACAGGCCGTGATGCCCAGTTCCGTCACGATGGGAATCGCGATGAACATGATCACACCGAAACCCAGCGCCTCTGTGGCCAGCGCCACGGCGCCCGGAATGAACAGCTTGGTGAAGCTGAGCTTGGCGGCCTCCACCGAGTCATGCCCGGCCCCCACCTCCAGACGCCAGGCGCTGGTCATCTGCACGGCATGAGACACGCCGATGGAGAAGATCAGGAAAGGCACGAGAATCGACATGGGGTCGATGCCCAGACCGATCAGCGGCAGGGTGCCGATAAGCCACAGGACCGGCAGCATGGCGACCACAAGCGCCGTAATCGTGATTTTGACCGAGCGCGTGTACAGGTACAGCAGCACCACGGTGATCACGAAGGCCAGGGCGAAGAAGGCGAAAACGCCGAGCAGGCCATAGATCACATCCCCCAGCAGCTTGGCGAAGCCGATGATGTTGATCTCGATGTTCTCGTTCTCGTAGCGCTCGCGGATATCCTCCAGCTTCTGCTGCACCACCCAGTAATCCACCGCCTGGTCTTCGTCCGGCCCCTTGCTGCGGTCGTACTCCTGCAGGTTGGCGCGAATCAGGGCGGATTTCAGGTCATTCGAGACCAGCAGGCCAATCTGCCCGCCGTTTTCCACGTTGCTGCGGATCTGGCGCAGCTGTTCCTGTGTGCCACTGTACTCGGCCGGCACCACGGGGCGACCCTGGAAGCCCTCCTCGGTCACTTCGATGTAATAGGTATCCGGCGTGAACAGCGAGGACACCTTGGTTCTGTCGATACCGGGAATGAAGAACACATCCTGCGTGACCTTCTCCAGCACCTCGAAGAACTCGGGGTTGTAGATGTCACCCTCGCCGGTCCAGCGGACGTTGACCAGCAGCATGTTCGCGCCGGAAAACTCATCCATGTAGTCCATCATCGTGACCATGTATTCATGCTCGATGGGGATGAGTTTCAGGAAGCCCGGGTCCAGCTTGACGTTGCTCGCGCTCCAGGCGAAAAACAGGGTCATCAGGGCAAACAGGACAGCGAAAAGACGGCGCCGGGCCATCAGCTTGTCGGCCATGCCCATGACGATCTGGTCGGTCTTGCTCATTGGCTGCCCCCCTTGTTGGCGACTGCCGGGACGTTGGCCCCCTGCAGACGGATACCGCCCTCACCGGCCGTCAGCCAGAGGCCCTCGCCGAGCACCAGGATGTCTGCCAGCGCGTCGCGCTGCTTGTCCACGGCGCGGCTGAAGGTCCGGCCGTTGTCCGTGGAACGGATGATGATGTTGCTGCTTCCGACCAGCAGGATGTCGCCGTTGTCCGCGACCACCCCGCCATAGAGCGATTCCTCCGTGTTGCTCTCGCTGATCTGGAAGCTGTCACCCAGATCTCGGGTGCTGTAGATGTTGCCGCGCATGCCATGCGCCAGCATGCGACCGCTGGGGGTTTCCAGAATGCCGTAGAAGGACCCGTTGTAACCCGTATCAAATTGCACCCAGGTGTCCCCGCCGTTGCGGGACCGGGCGATCAGGCCACGCTCGCCCACCAGCCACAGCGCGCCGTCCGACGCGCGGGTCATTGCATTGAGATGGCGCGTGCTGAAATCATCCCAGCCGCCGCCGCTGCCGAAGGCAGCAAAAGGATCGTAATCATTGCCGCCGCCACCAAAGGGATCCGCAAAGGGGTCGGCAACATTTTCTTCGACCTCTTCGGCGACCTCTTCCTTGACCAGTTCCTGCCGGGTCCATCTGTCCCCGCCATCATCCGAGACCAGCAGTTGGCCGAAGGCGCCGTAGGCAAACAGGCGGCCATCGTAAGGTCCCGCGAGGCCCAGCAGCGGCTCTGCCTTTTCGGGGTCGAAGTTCAGTTCGCTCCAGCTGCGTCCGCCATCGGTGCTGCGTACGATCCAGGAGTCATGCCCCACCGCCAACAGGGTCTGATCGTCAAGGAACCGGACTTCAGTGAAAGTGGAGCCGCGATTGGGCTGAACCTCGGCCACAGTCCAGGAACCCTGCGGTTCATCCGTGTACAGAATCTTCCCTTGCTCGCCGACCCCGACCAGGCGCTCACCGCGCATGGCCAGATCGGTGATCAGCAGCCGGTCCGGATAAATCGTGGTGGCGGCAAAATCCGGCAGCGGCCTTGGCGAAAAGGAATAGATGGCCGACGCGATGATCACGACGGACAGGAGCATGGCCGGCCAGCCGTCAAGCCAGGAGCCCTCCGCTTCGTGGGTCTTGGTGTCGACCTCACCGGCGTTCGATGCTGACATGGTTCTCCCCCTGTGTTGTGTTTCGTCCATGTCCGTTCACGATCGCGCCATCGCGCCTGTGAACCTGGTCATTTCAAACTAATTTGGCACTTCGAACAAGGCGGCGGCCCCCATGCCACCACCAATACACATGGTGACAATGGCATAGCGTTCCGAGCGCCGGCGCGCTTCCAGTACCGCGTGCCCCACCATCCGCGCGCCGGACATGCCGAAAGGATGCCCGATGGCGATGGCACCACCGTTGACATTCAATCTCTCGTTCGGAATGCCGAGCCGATCGCGGCAGTAGAGTACCTGGACGGCGAAGGCCTCGTTCAATTCCCAGACACCAATGTCATTGATTGTCAGGCCGTGCCGCTCGAGCAGCGGGGGCACTGCAAATACGGGCCCGATGCCCATCTCGTCCGGCGCGCAGCCGGCCACCGACGTCCCGCGATAGATGCCCAGGATGGGCAGCCCCCGACGCTCGGCCTCGTCCCGGCTCATCAGCATCACCACCGCGGCACCATCGGACAGCTGCGAAGCATTGCCGGCGGTGATATGCGCCCCCTGCTTCACCCAGCGCCCGTCGCGAAACACGGGCTTGAGACTGGCGAGGGATTCCAGGCTGGTGTCCGGGCGGTTCCCTTCATCCGCGGCGAGGGTCACTTCGCGATGACCGGCCGGCGCTTTCGTCTCCCGGTCATACAGCTGCTGCTGAACTGTCAGCGGCACGATCTCCTCGTCAAAGCGACCCGCTTCCTGCGCCGCCGCCACGCGCTGCTGACTCTGCAGCGCGTACTCATCCTGGGCCTGCCGGGTAATCCCGTAGCGCTCGGCCACGATCTCGGCGGTCTCGATCATCGGGATATAGGCCGTCGGCTCACTGGCCACGACCGCCTCGGACACCGCCCTGTAGCTGTTCTTGTGCTGGTTCTGGGTGAGCGAGATCGACTCCAGACCGCCCGCAACCACAACGGCCTTCTCCCCGACCATGATGTCCTTCGCCCCGATCGCGATGCTCATGAGGCCCGAGGAACACTGCCGATCCAGACTCATGCCCGGCACGGCATGCGGCAGGCCGGCTGTGTAGCCGCAGAGACGACCGATGTTGTAGCCCTGTGTGCCCTGCTGGGCGGCGGCGCCCAGGATCACGTCATCGACATCCGCTGGCGCCAAACCGCTGCGTTCAACCGCGGCGCGGATCACGTGCCCGCCAAGCACCGGCGCCTCCGTGTCATTGAAGGCGCCGCGATAGGCCTTGCCGATAGCCGTGCGGGCGACGGCGACGATGACTGCTTCGTTCATGCGATATCCCGATGGCGCGACCGATCGCGCCGCATTGGTTCAGAAGTAATAGCGTGCGATGGTATCGGCGACACAGGCCGGCTTGTCTTCGCCTTCGATCTCGACGGTCACCCGGATCACAGCCTGCACGCCGCCAGCCACTTCCTCCGCCTCGACCAATTCGCCGTGTGCGCGGATACGCGCCCCCACTTTCACCGCGTTCGGAAAGCGCACCTTGTTGGTGCCGTAGTTCACGCCCATCTTCAGGTTGCGCAGTTCGGCCAGCTCCGGCAGAAAGCGGCTGACCAGTGACAGCGTCAGATAACCATGCGCGATCGCCGCGCCGAAGGGACCGTCTGCCGCCTTGTCGGGATCGACATGAATCCACTGGTGGTCGTCGGTGGCATCGGCGAACTGGTTGACCCTCTCCTGGCTGATCTGCAACCAGTCGCTGACCCCCATGGCCTGCCCCTTGGCCGCCAGCACAGACTGCACCGAGTCAAAAACCACTGCCATCGTGTGTCTCCAGTTCTTGTCAGCTCGTGAGCTTGGCAGATTCACCCCGGCGCGTGCTCGTCCAGGCAGACGAGTCCGGTCAGCCCATGGCTCGCCGCCGGCGCCATTTTTCGGCATCATGCCGGCTGCCTCCGGAAAAGAGCAGCGCAGTCGCACCATGAGCCCATCCGACCCGCCCAATCCAGCTGACCAGCCAGGCGCCGGCGACGGCTCGGCGGTCTTCTGGGAGTCGAAGGCCTTTGTCGAAAAACTGGGTCGCGAAGTCTCCGGCAAGCAACTGGAATTGCCAGCCTTCCCCGATGTCGTGCTGCAACTGCGCCGGGCCCTGCAAGACAGCGAGGTCGGGCCTGATCGCCTGGCCCGCATCGTATCGGCGGACGCCGGACTGGCTGCGCGTGTGATCCGCATGGCGAACTCGGTGGTGTTCTCCCGCGGCGGCGCGGCGGTCACGGACCTCAAAAAGGCCATGGTCCGCATCGGCTTTCAGAATGTTCGCAGCGCAGCCCTCAGCTTTGCCCTGCAACAGTTGCGCATGTCCGGCAAAGTGCGCCACATCCGCGGCTTTCTGGAGCAGTTGTGGCAGGACAGCACCCTGACGGCCGCGCTCGCCTACGAGATCGCCCGGGCCACCCGCGCCGTCGACCCTGAGGAGGCGCTGCTCGCCGGGCTGATGCACAACATTGGCAAGGTCTACATTCTTTCGCGCCTGGAACCGGGATCCCCGCTGATGATCCGGCCTGCGGTGCGCGGCGAGGTCCTGCGGGACTGGAATGCCCATGTCGGTCGGGCCATCGCCGAAAACTGGGACATGCCCGATGCCATTTGCCAGGCCATCGCCGACCAGGACCAGCAGGAGCGGGAGCACAACAGCCGGGCCGACCTGACCGATGTTCTCATCGTCGCGGTGTCCACGGCGGCCAGCCATGCCGAGGACAATGTTGCCTGCCCGGACCCCGGGCTGCTGCGACCCTTTGAGAAGCTGAGCTTCGCCGCCGAGGACTGGAAACGGGTCATCGAGGACAGCGGCGCCAATATCAATGAACTTCGCGCCGCGCTCGGCGGCTGAAGCGGACGCAAGACATGATGGAACTGGAACAGATTCGCCGCGAGTACCTGATGGGCGGCCTGCGCCGCAATGACCTGGCACCCGACCCCTTCGCCCAGTTCGCACGCTGGATGGATCAGGCCATCGCCAGCGGCATTCATGACCCGACGGCCATGACCCTTGCCACGGTCGATGCGCAGGGCCAGCCCTCGCAGAGAATCGTGCTGCTCAAGCACTTCGATGAACGGGGCCTGGTCTTCTACACCAACTACGGCAGCGCCAAGGCCGCCGACATCGCCGTCAATGACCGGGTCTGCCTGCATTTTCCCTGGCACAGCATGGAGCGGCAGGTGAAGGTCATTGGCCGGGCAGAGAAGATCCCCACCGGCGAGTCGTTGAAGTACTTCCTGTCCCGCCCGCGTGACAGCCAACTGGCCGCCTGGGCCTCACCGCAGAGCCGGCCCATGGCATCCCGCGCGCTGCTGCTGGAGCAGTTCGCCCGCATGAAGGAAAAATTCGCCTCCGGCCAGATTCCGCTACCGGATTTCTGGGGAGGTTACCGGGTGACCCCGCAGCGTTTCGAATTCTGGCAGGGCGGCGGCAGTCGGCTGCACGACCGCTTCGAGTACCTCCGCGAAGGCGAAAAGGACTGGCGCATTTCCCGTCTGGCACCTTAATTGCACGGATTGCCATGGCGTGCCCTCGTATGGGAACCTACAGGGCTGTTTATTCGTGTGGAGTGGGGAATAGACCTTCCCACCTCATCTAGGGAGACCAAACCATCATGAAGCGTCTGGCAAGTGCGGCCCTGTTCTGCAGCGTCGCGGCGGGAGCCCTTGTGTTCCAGTTCTCGGGCACGCCCGAACTCGATTGCAGCAACGGCGACGGCCGTCTCTGCCCCAAGCCGGCAAAGACCTCGGCGAAAACGGCCCA
>JBFKIN010000047.1:0-11820 GCA_041632255.1 Oceanococcus sp.
CTGCTCAAGGGTTTTGCCCGCGCCGGCCACCAGATCGAGGTGACCGGGGTGCTGGAAATCCTCTCCGACGGCTACGGCTTTTTGCGCAACACGGATGATTCCTATGATTCGGGGCCCGACGACATCTATGTCTCGCCCAGCCAGATCCGCCGTTTCTCGCTGCGCACCGGCGACACCATCACCGGTTCGATCCGGCCGCCCAAGGACAACGAGCGCTACTTCGCCCTGCTCAAGGTCGACACGATCAACTACGAGCCGCCGGAGAACTCGCGCAGCAAGGTGCCTTTCGAGAACCTGACGCCGCTGTTCCCCAACGAGCGGATCCGCATGGAGAAGGGCAATGGTTCCACCGAAGACATCACCGCCCGCATCGTGGATCTGTGCTCGCCCATCGGCGGCGGCCAGCGTGGCCTGATCGTGGCCCCGCCCAAGGCGGGCAAGACCGTGCTGCTGCAGAACATCGCGCAGAGCATCGCGCAGAACTATCCCGATCACTTCCTCCTGGTGCTGCTGATCGACGAGCGTCCCGAGGAAGTCACCGACATGCAGCGTACGGTGCGTGGCGAGGTGCTGTCCTCGACCTTCGATCAGCCCGCCCAGCGCCATGTGCAGGTGGCGGAGATGGTGATCGAGAAGGCGAAGCGCCTGGTCGAGCACAAGCGTGACGTGGTCATCCTGCTGGATTCCATCACCCGTCTGGCCCGTGCCTACAACACGGTGGCGCCGTCCTCCGGCAAGGTGCTGTCCGGTGGTGTCGATGCCAACGCCCTGCAGAAGCCCAAGCGTTTCTTCGGCGCCGCGCGCAACATCGAGGAGGGCGGCTCGCTGACCATCATCGCCACCGCGCTGGTCGATACCGGCTCGCGCATGGACGAGGTGATTTACGAGGAGTTCAAGGGCACTGGCAACATGGAGCTGCACTTGGACCGTCGCATTGCCGAGAAGCGTGTGTTCCCGGCCATCAACATCAATCGTTCGGGTACGCGCCGCGAGGAACTGATCACCGATCCGACCGAGCTGCAGAGCGTGTGGATTCTGCGCAAGCTGCTGCACTCGATGGACGAGGTGGCCGCGATCGAGCTGTTGCTGGACAGGCTCAAGCAGACCAAGACCAACACGGACTTCTTTGCGGCGATGAAGCGCAACTGAACCGGCTGAAGGTTGATGAAAGAACGGGGCTGCGGCCCCGTTTTTTCATGGGCGGGCGCCTGCATGGCGGGGGACTGCCGATTGCGCCGTCTCCCGGCCGCCGGCAGACTCGAACGCCTGACGAGCCCTGGGGGGTCTCATGTTCGACCGCGAGTTCCTGATCCGCCACGCGCTGTTCCTGGCCCTGGTGCTCATCGCGCCCGCGCTGGTTTTCCTGGTCCAGGTTGTTTTCATCATCCCCACCGCACTGATACCCACCGGCATCGTTTACATGCTGTTGAAGATGGTCGATTCCGGCCTGCGCATGGAATCGCTGTGGATCAGTCTGTTCTTCGGCCTGCACGCCCTGATCTTCATCGGGGGCTACTGGCTGCTGGCTCTGATGCTGGCCCGTCTGCTGGCCAGCCGCGCCTCACTGGGCCTGCGTCTGCTGCTGGCTGGCGCGATCGTCGGTGCGCTGATCCGGGTTGCTCTGCTTCCGGTCTATGGGGGCGGCGGCCACGGTCCCATGCGGCTGTCGCCGCTACCCGAGTTTCTGGCGGAGCTGATCCGGCAGTACGATGCGCTCGGGCTCGCGGCGGCCTTGATGACACTCGGCCTGCTCGGCCTGCTGCCGCCGCTCTGGCGCTGGCACCGCCGCCGGTCCGGCTGAGAAACCCTGCCCTGCGCGGTCCGGCCGGGCTCAGCTGCCGGCGATGGTCATGCCGTCGACCAGGATGGAGCCGGTGAGAATACGGGCGGCGGGGTCGATATCCGAACCAATGGCGGCGATCTGGCGGTACATGTCCAGAAGATTGCCGGCGATGGTGATCTCGGCGACCGGATAGGCGATCTCGCCGTTTTCGAACCAGTAGCCAGCCGCACCGCGTGAATAATCACCCGTGCTGGTGCTCACCCCCTGACCCATCAGTTCGGTCAGCAGCAGGCCGCTGCCGGCCTGCTGCATCAGGGCGGCCGCATCAGCCTCGATCGTGGGGCTGACCTCCAGGGTCTGGGCGCCGCCGGCGTTGCCGGTGGTGCTCAGGCCCAGTTTGCGGGCGGCGTAGCTGCCCAGCAGCCAGCTTTGCAGCACGCCCTCCTCGACCAGGGAAAAGTCACGGGTGGCCACGCCTTCCCCGTCGAACCATCCGGCACCGAAGCGGCCGGGCACGTGCGGGCGCTGCCGGATACTCAGCGCCGTGGGCATGATGGCGCTGCCCAGGCTGTCGAGCAGGAAGCTGGCGCGACGGTACAGGGCGCCGCCACTGGCGGCGGAGACCAGATGGCCGATCAGGCCTCTGGCCAGTTCCGGCGGAAACAGCACCGGTGCGCTGCGCGTGCCAAGCTTGCGCGGCGACAGCCGCCCGGTGGCGCGCTCAGAGGCGGTGCGGCCGATCTGTTCCGGTTCATCGAAGGCCGCATGGCGCAGATCGCGGCGGTACCAGTAGTCGCGCTGCATGTCCGCCTCGTCCTGGGCGATGACGGCGACGGACAGGCTGTAGTCCGTGCGGGTGCGCACGCCCCGAAAGCCCAGGGAATTCATCAAGACGTCGCGGCCGCGATGGGCGTTGACGGTGGCCCCTTCGGAATTGCGGATGCGCGGGTCGGCAGCAAAGGCGGCGTCTTCGCAGCGTAGCGCGAGAGCGCGGCTTTGCTCCACCGAAAGGGCGGCCGGGTGATCCAGGTCCAGTTCGCCGAACCGGGTCGCCAGCTGATCTTCATCGGGCAGGCCGGCAGCCGGGTCTTCCTGGGTGTGCCGGGCTATGACGCAGGCGGCTTCCACGATTTCGCGAATCGAATCGGGCTTCAGGTCGGCTGTGCTGGCGTGGCCACGCCGCTGGCCGAAATAGACGGTGACGCCGAGGTCGCTGTCACGCTGAAATTCCACCGATTCCAGCTCCCGGTTGCGCAACTGGGTGGTGAGTCCGGTGCTGGCGCCCAGGCTGACCACAGCGCCGCTGGCGCCCTGTTGCCGTGCGATGTCCAGGGCCATCTGGCCACTGGCGTAGAGCTCTTCGGCATCCGGCAGTTGCTGGTCGAGGGGCGTGTTGGCGATGTTGCGGCTCATGCGTGTCGGGTCCTCATCTGCTCGGGCAGGCTGGCGGGCAGGCCATCGAAGCTGCCATTGCTCATCAGCACGACGGCGTCGCCCGCACGCGCCTGTCGGCACAGGGCATCGGCCAGGGACTGGCTGTCGCCGTGCAGGTGCAGGCGTCCGCCCAGAGCCTCGCGCAGCTGGCCGGTGTCCCAGGCCAGTTCCGGCCGGGACAGCACGTGCGCTGCGTCAGCGCCGGTCAATGACGGCCCCAGCGCGGCGGCATGGGCGCCCGCCCGCATGGAATTGCTGCGTGGCTCAAGGCCGACCAGAACGCGTCCGTCGGTCATGCCGGCTCGCAGCGCCGCGATGGTGCGCGCGATGGCGGTGGGGTGGTGGGCGAAGTCGTCATAGATCCGGATACCGGCGACTTCTGCCTTGAGATCCAGGCGCCGCGCGATGCCACGAAATCGCTCCAGGGATTCGGCCGCCTGTTGCAGGGGCACGCCGGCGTGGCGCGCCGCCAGACAGGCCGCCAGCGCATTGTGGGCATTGTGCTCTCCACGCATCGACCAGCAGACCCGGGCCTGCATCTGATCGCCATGGTGGATCTCGAACTCACGCCAGTCTTCAAGCAGCGGGCGGACGTGCCAGCCTTGCGCATCCTGCAGTGCGACGGTCTCCGACCAGCAGCCTTGCGCCAGCACCCGCTGCAGCGCCGCGTCGCTGGCGGGCACCAGAATCTGCCCCTGGCCGGGTATGGTCCGCACGAGGTGGTGGAACTGCCGCTCGATTGCCGCCAGATCAGGGAAGATGTCCGCGTGATCGTATTCCAGATTGTTCAGGACAGCGGTCCGCGGCCGGTAGTGAACGAATTTCGAACGCTTGTCGAAGAAGGCGGTGTCGTATTCGTCCGCTTCTATGACGAAGAAGGGGGCAGCGCCCAGGCGGGCGGATACCGGAAAGTTTCCGGGCAGGCCGCCGATCAGAAATCCGGGCTCGAGTCGCGCATCCTCCAGCAGCCAGGCCAGGATGCTGCTGGTGGTGGTCTTGCCGTGGGTGCCGGCGACGGCCAACACCCAGCGACCGGCCAGCACCTGTTCGGAGAGCCATTGCGGGCCGGACACGTAGGGCAGCCCGGCATTCAGGACGTATTCGATGGCCGGGTTGCCGCGGCTGATCACGTTGCCCACGATGACCACATCCGGGGCGGGCTGCAGATGAGCAGGCTCATAGCCCGGCATCACTTCGATGCCCAGCGCCTCGAGCTGGGTGCTCATCGGCGGCCAGGCGGCAGCGTCAGACCCGGTGACCCGGTGGCCCGCCTCGCGGGCGATCGCCGCGATGCCGGCCATGAAGGTGCCGCAGATGCCCAGAATGTGGACGTGCATCAGGACAGGCTGCTGAGCAGGCCGATGATGCCGACGAGCAGGAACTCGTACATCAGGGTGACGGCCACGCCGATACCCAGACTGACCCCCAGCGCGTGGCGGTAGATATGACCGCTCACGATGATGCCCCAGATGCTCAGTCCGGCCCAGGCGTAGGCGGCACCCGCCGGCACCTGCAACTCGGCCGGGCTGATCTGGGGATTCTCCGCCACCGCCAGCAGCACCGGCTGCAGCGCGCGCAAGGGGAACAGCAGCAGCGCGCCGATGAAGGCGCTGGTCAGCAGCAGGGCAGTCATGGTCTGGGTCAGCCGCTCCGGCGTATTGCGCCACTGCAGGAGCGCGCGCAGGAAGAACACCAGCACGATGAGGCTGAGGATGGCCTGGGCCAGGGATTCCCACAGGCTGGCGACGGTGAACAGACGCAGCACCGCGGACAGCAGAAACACTGCGGCAGAGAACTGCAGCAGGCCGAGGGACGAGGGCAGGTCCTGAGGACCGGCCTTGAGCGTCAGAATCTGGACGAGGCGCTGGGCAACGGCGGAATACATGGATGGGAGTCGGTATGATTCGATGATGACAGCGATATGTACCCGTGACGGGGAGCTTCAGGAATTCGCCAGCCACGCCGCCGAAGTCGAGGCGTTGGCCCTGGATACCGAATTCCTGCGAGAGCGTACCTATTATCCCGAATTGTGTCTCATCCAGGCAGCTTCAGCCCAGCATCTGGTCCTGATTGATCCGCTGGCCGCGCTGGATCTGGCGCTCCTCGAGCCGGTTCTCACGAGCGGCCCGGTCAAGGTTCTGCACGCCTGCCGCCAGGATCAGGAAGTGCTGGCCACCCGCTTCGCTCGTCCGCTGTCGCCGGTCTTCGATACGCAGCTGGCTGCCGCACTGTGCGGATACCCGCCGCAGTGGTCCTACGCCAAGCTGGTCCAGGAGTTCGCCGGGGTGGAGCTGGGCAAGGGGGCAACCCGCACCGACTGGTCCCGCCGGCCGCTCAGCGCCGCGCAACTCGATTACGCGGCGGACGATGTCCGCTACTTGCTGGGCGCCCATGCGGCGCTGTGCGAGCGGCTCGCGGCACTGGGGCGCCGGGACTGGTTCGACGAGGACATGGCCGATCTGGCGGCTCAGCCCTGGGACGTGGAGCCCGAAGACGCCTGGCGCCGGGTCAAGGGGCACGGCACCCTGAGCGGCGAAGCCCTGGCTGCGCTGCAGGCACTGGCGGCCTGGCGCGAACGCCGCGCGGTGGAGCGCAACAAGCCGCGACGCTGGATCGCCAAGGATGAAAGCCTGCTCCTGCTGGCCCAGGCCCGGCCGGCGGATGCGGCGGCCCTGCGGGCGCTGGAAGGGGTGGAGCCTTTCCTGCAGCAGCGACAGTGTGAAGACCTGCTGCAGGTGCTGGAGCAGGCTCGCGGCGCCGTGGCGCCGACACTGGACCTGCGCATTCCGGACAAGGCCGTGGTGGCCCGATTGCGCCAGACCCTGCATGCGCTGGCAGCGGAACTGGAGCTGGATCCCGGAATACTCGCCACCCGGGCGGACCTCAATGCCCTGTCACTGGATGGTGTGAGTGCCCGCCTGCAGCGTGGCTGGCGGGCTGAAGTCGTGGCTCCGGTGCTGACGGCCGCTCTCTAGTCCGCGAAGGGCGCCCGTTCTGTGGGGTCTGGAGGAGGTCCGGCCTGCCCGAGCGGTGGGCCGTGGCGCACTGCGCCAGATCAGGCCAGCGCGGCCTCGATGCGGGAGAACACCTCGTCCAGTTCACCTTCGCCGTCGACACTGGTCAGCTTGTTCTGGGCCGAGTAATGCGCGATCAGCGGCTCGGTCTGATCCTGGTAGACCTTCAGCCGGTTGGAGATGGTCTCCTCGTTGTCGTCCGCACGGTGCGCGAGGTCGGTTCCGCCGCAGCGGTCGCAGACCCCGTCCTTCTGCGGCGGGCTGAAATAGATGTTGAACATCTGGCCGCAGCTGCTGCAGGTCCGCCGGCCGGTGAGGCGTTTGACCAGGTTGCCGAAATCCACGTTGATCAGCAGGGCGGTCTGCAGTGGCTTGTCCAGTTCGGCCAGCATGTCGTCCAGGGCTTCGGCCTGGGCTTGGCTGCGCGGAAAACCGTCGAGTATGAAGCCCTTGTCGGCATCGGGCTCGGCCAGGCGTTCGCGGATCATGCCGATCACGATGTCGTCAGCGACCAGCTCGCCAGCATCCATGGCGGCCTTGGCGCGCTGGCCCAGAGGGCTGCCTTCCTTGACAGCGGCGCGCAGCAGGTCACCGGTGGAAATCTGGGGAATCTGATGGCTGTCCATCAGCTTTTTCGCCTGGGTGCCCTTGCCGGAGCCGGGAGCGCCGAGCAACACAATACGCATATCAATTCACCAAGGGGCCGCCTGTACGGGCCGGAAGCGCGAACCCTAGCCTTTTGCCCATTATCGCGTCAATGCAGATGACGACGCGTTCACGCCAAATTCAGTACAATTGGCGGCTCGCCGCCGTGAGCTGCCGCCGGCGGTCCATCCGAATCCAGCCAGTATCCGGGAGTTGGGATGAGCAGTCCCCAGAACGCCTTCTACGCGCAATCCGGCGGTGTGACCGCCGTCATCAACGTTTCTGCGGCAGCGGTGATCGAGACCGCGCGCCAGCATCCGGACAAGATCGGCAAGGTCTACGCCGGTCGCGACGGCATCATCGGCGCGCTGACCGAAGACCTGATCGACACGTCGGCTGAATCCCCGGCGGCCATCGCCGCTCTCAAGCACACGCCGGCCGGGGCTTTTGGTTCCTGCCGCTACAAGCTGAAGGGATTCGACAAGAATCTGGCCGAATACGAGCGCCTGATCGAGGTGTTCAAGGCGCACGACATCGGCTATTTCTTCTACAACGGTGGCGGCGATTCCGCCGACACCTGTCTCAAGATCAGCCAGCTGGGCGAGAAGATGGGGTACCCGATCCGGGCCATCCACATTCCCAAGACCATGGACAACGATCTGCCGCTGACCGACTGCTGTCCCGGCTTCGGCTCGGTGGCGAAATACACGGCCGTATCCATCCGCGAGGCCGGCTTCGATCTGAAGTCCATGTGCAAGACCTCGACCAAGGTCTTCATTCTGGAAGTGATGGGTCGGCACGCCGGCTGGACAGCGGCTGCGGGTGGTCTCGCCGCCGAGGGCGAGGGCCAGGACCCGCACATCATCCTGTTCCCGGAAGTCGTGTTCGATGAGCAGCAATTCCTGGCGCGGGTCAAGCATTGCGTGGACACCTGGGGCTACTGCACGATCGTGGCTTCCGAGGGCATCCGCAACGCCGACGGCAAATTCGTGGCCGATGCCGGCACCGTGGACGCCTTCGGTCACACCCAGCTCGGCGGCGTCGCCTCGACCCTCGCGAACATGATCAAGTCGCAGCTGGGCCTGAAATACCATTACGCGATCGCCGACTACCTCATGCGCGCCGCGCGCCACGTGGCCTCCAAGACCGACATTGAGCAGGCCTATGCGGTCGGCAAGGCGGCGGTGGAGTTTGCCGTCGCCGGCAAGGGTGGCGTGATGGTGTCCATCGTGCGCGAATCGGACGAGCCCTACGTCTGGTCGGTCGGTGAGGCGCCGCTTGATCAGGTGGCCAATGTCGAGAAGACCATGCCGGCCGAGTTCATCAGCGAGGATGGTTTCCACATCACCGAGGCCTGTCGCCGCTATCTGGCGCCGCTGATCGCGGGTGAGGATCATCCCCCCTACCGCAACGGGCTGCCCGCTTACGTGCAGCTGAAGAATGCGCCGGTGCCGAAGAAGACCGGCCGCACATTCGAGATTTCCTAAGCCTCCGCTTTACCCTTCCAGGAGTTATTCATGGGTTACGAAAAGGTCGGTCCCGGCAGCAAGGCGCCGGACGAAGTCAACGTCATCATCGAGATCGCCGCCCACGGCGAGCCGGTGAAGTACGAGGTGGACAAGGAGAGCAACATGCTCTTCGTCGACCGCTTCATGAACGTGGCGATGCACTATCCGGGCAACTACGGCTTCATCAACCAGACCCTGTATGACGATGGCGATCCGGTCGACGTGCTGGTGGTCTCACCGTATGACATCGTGCCCGGCTGCGTGGTCAAGTGCCGGCCTGTGGCGGTGCTGATGACGGAAGACGAATCCGGCCTGGACGCCAAGATCCTGGCAGTGCCGACGGACAAGGTCTCGCTGGACTTCTACAAGGATTGGCAGGACCTGGACGATGTGCCCGAGCGTCTGCGCAAGAAGATCTCCCACTTCTTCGAGCACTACAAGGACAATGAAGGCGGCAAGTGGGTGAAGATCGCCGGCTGGTACGGCGTGGATCGCGCCAAGGAAGAAATCCGCAAGTCGATGGAGGCGTATCAGGCCCAGTCCTGAGCCTGCGTTTGCCGGTGCGCTAGCGGGGGGCTCGCTCCAGGCGCCCCCCCGGTCCGCCCCCGCGCCCAGCCGCGTGGCGGCCGTCCGCCTCCGGCCGTAGCCGCCATGCTGAATTTCACCAACGTCGCCCTGCGCCGCGGCCCGCGCCTGCTGCTCGAGGGCTTTTCGCTGACCGTCCATCCGGGGCAGCATCTGGGTATCGTCGGTCGCAACGGCACCGGCAAATCCAGCCTGCTGGCCCTGGTCCAGGGCGAGATCAGCCCGGATGCCGGCGAGTTCACCCTGCCGCGCGGCCTGCGCATGGCCCATGTACGGCAGGAAACGCCGGCGCTGGCCCTGAGCGCCCTGGATTTTGTGCTGGATGGCGATACCGCCTGGCGCAGCCTGAACCAGGAGCTGGTCGAAGCCGAGCAGGCCGGCGACGGCACGCGCCTGGCCGCATTGCACGAGCGCCTGCACGCGATCGACGGCTACACCGCTCCCGCCCGGGCGGCCCGGCTTCTCTACGGTCTCGGCTTTGCGGCCGGCGACGAGCACCGAGCCGTACGGGATTTCTCCGGGGGCTGGCGCATGCGCCTGAATCTGGCCCAGGCGCTGATGTCCCCGTCGGATCTGTTGCTGCTCGACGAGCCCACCAACCACCTGGATCTGGATGCGGTGCTCTGGCTGCAGGGTCATCTGGCGGCTTATCCGGGCACCCTGCTGCTGATCTCGCATGACCGTGACTTCCTTGACGCGGTCACCAGCCACACCCTGCATTTCGAACGCGGACAGGCCACCGTGTACACGGGCAACTACAGCAGTTGCGAGAGCCAGCGCGCGCAACGGCTGGCCCAGCAGGCTTCCCGGTATCAGGCCGAGGTGCGGCGGGTTGAGCAGCTGCAGGCCTTCATCGACCGCTTCCGGGCCAAGGCCAGCAAGGCGCGGCAGGCGCAAAGCCGGGTCAAGCAGCTGAAGAAGATGCAGGTCAACGCGCCGGCGCACTGGGAGGATCCCTTCCGGTTCGCGTTTGCCGGCCCAGAGCGCATGCCCAGCCCGCTGCTCAAGCTGGAGCACCTGCGGGTCGGCTACGCGGACAAGCTGCTCATCGACGGATTCAGCCTCAGCATCGAGCCGGGAGACCGGCTCGGTCTGCTCGGGCGCAACGGCGCCGGCAAGTCGACCCTGCTGCGGACTCTGGCCGGCCTGCAGGCGCCGCTGGGCGGAAAATATCAGGCGGACCGGAATCTTCGCCTGGGCTATTTCGCCCAGCATCAGGTGGACAGCCTGAAGCTGGATCAAAGCGGCATGGCTCACTTGCAGCGCCTGAATCCGGAGGCCCGCGATCAGGAGCTGCGCGATTTTCTCGGCGGCTTCGACTTCCACGGCGATCGCGTCTTCGAGCCCATCGCTCCCTTTTCCGGCGGCGAGAAGGCGCGCCTGGCGCTGGCACTGCTGGTCTACCAGCAGCCGAATCTGCTGTTGCTGGACGAGCCGACCAACCACCTCGATCTGGAGATGCGCCACGCTGTGGAACTGGCCCTCCAGGATTTTCCGGGCGCCGTGCTGCTGATCTCGCACGATCGTCACCTGATGGCCAGTTGCTGCGACGAGCTGTGGCTGGTGGATGACGGCGCCTGTCAGCCCTTCGATGGCGATCTGGATGACTACGCCCGTCACCTCAAAGAACGGCTCCGGCGCGAGGATGAAGGGGAAAGCGGCGCGGCGGAAGCCACAGGCCGCGTTTCCGCGCGGGAGCAGAGGCGGGAGGCAGCCCTGATCCGGGAGCAGCAGAAACCGCTGCGCGATGCGCTGCGCCGGCTGGAGAAGGAGATGGGGCAGCTGGAAGCGCGCCTGGCCGATCTCGAGCAGGAACTGGGCGACCCGGACCTGTATCAGCGCGACGCGGCCCGTGCCGCCGAACTGGCTCGCATCCAGGGCGAATCGCGCAAGCGCCTGGAGCAGGTCGAGCACGAATGGCTGGAGTTGAGCGAGCAGCTGCAGGGCTGAGCCTGCGGCGGGGTGATCGCGTCAGATCGGCAGCCCCGTGTCCGGTTTGATCTCTTCGATGACCATGTAGGTATGTGTCTGGGCCACCCCGGGCAGATCGACCAGCTTGCCCAGTACCTCGCGATAAGCCTCCATGCTGGCGATGCGCAATTTGATCAGATAATCAAAGCCGCCGGCCAGCATCTGGCACTCCGCCACCTCGGGCAGCTGCACCACCGCTGCGCGAAAATGGGTGAACACATCGCTGGTGGTCCGGTTCAGTGTGACCTCGACGAAAGCGGTGGTGCCGAACTGCAGGCGGGCGGCGTCCAGGCGCGCGTGGTAACCGAGGATGTAGCCCGAAGTTTCGAGGCGGCGGACCCGTTCCAGGCAGGGGCTGGGGCTGAGATTGACCCGGCGAGCCAGTTCAACATTGGAGATGCGGGCGTCGGCCTGCAGCGCGCGCAGGATGGCGCGGTCGATGCGGTCGAGTGGTCTTTCGGCATAGGGGTTCCGCATAATAAATCGCGCTGTTTGGATTCGTCAGAACAATATTCTGCAATGAACGCAAAATAACCAAATCATTCTGATGCATTGTTCCTAAAATCAGCAGTCTCAAGGAGACTTTCCATGCTGACTGAACGGCCCATTCCCGAGGCGGACCCACTGCGCGAAGCGATGCGTCGCGACTGGCTGGCGGACGACGAGGCGGTGTTGCGCCCGCTGCTGCCGCTGGCCGATATCGGCCCCGAGCGCCGCACTGAAGCGCAGGCGCTGGCGCGCAGCCTGGTCGGCCGGCTGCGTGAGGCCCAGCAGGGCAAGGGCGGGGTGGATGCCCTGCTCAACGAGTTCTCCCTGTCGACGGAAGAAGGCGTGGTCCTGATGTGCCTGGCCGAGGCCCTGCTGCGGGTGCCGGACGCCC
>JBFKIN010000048.1:0-11509 GCA_041632255.1 Oceanococcus sp.
CCCAGATCACCAACAGTTTTGTCGAATACATTTCAGGTATGCCGGTGCTGCTGGGCGCCGAGGTCGACAAGATCATCAGCCTGCTGGCAGTGGCGGCGATCCTGGCCACGGCTGTTGCGCGTTCGCGCCGATTACTGGAGCGTGCGACCTGCGATGCAATCGCCCAGCGCGATCTGGCCCGCTTTTTTCCGGGCGACGTGGCCGAGCACATTCTGGCCTCGGACAAGCCCCTGGCCCCGGGCGACGCTGCCACGCGTGAAGCCAGCGTGCTCAGCCTCGACCTGCGCGGCTTCACCCGCTATACGGCCAGCCACGAACCTCGGCAGGTCATGGCCCTGCTGGGTGATTTCCAGCAGCGCATGGTGGCGGCGATCTTTGCCCACGGCGGAACGGTGGACAAGTTCCTGGGTGACGGCATCCTGGCGCACTTCGGTGCGGCCCGGCCGGACCCCGCTCATGCCGCGAATTGTCTGCGGGCAGCCCTGGATTGCGGCGCGGCGGCCAAAGCCTGGTCGTCGGAGCGCGCCTCCGCCGGGCACAGCCCTGTGCACGTGGGGGCCGGTTGCGCCAGTGGCGAGGTGCTGTTCGGGGTTGTGGGGGATGCGCGACGGCTGGAACTGACGGTGATCGGTGATGCCGTCAATTTGTCGGCCAAGCTGGAAAAGCACAGCAAAAGCACGCCGACGCCGATCGTGGTGACGCGGCGTTTATGGGAGCTGGCCAGGCAGCAGGGCTTTGAGGCGCCGGTCGCGGCCCGTCTGCAGCAGGCGCGGGTCGCCGGTGTGGGAGACCCGGTCGATCTGGTGACGCTGTAACGGGTGTGGGCGGCGAGAGACCGTCAGCGACCTGTCAGGCGGATTTGAGCAGCGGAGGCGGTTCCTGGTGAAGGGCCTCGATTTCTTCCCGGGCCTGCGGCAGCAAGGCTTCCGGCACGTTCAGGTGCGAGCGCAGAATGATATCGACAGTGGCCGGCTGCAGCGGGGGCAGGTCGGCGAAATACGCCCTGACGCGGCGCATGTGCAGGATTTTGGCGTTGTTGTCGATCATTGCAGTAAGGGCTCGGTGGATGCATCAGGCTTCAACAGCAGGCTCTATGGTCGGACACGGTGCGTGAAGACTTTGTGAGGGTCTTCGCACCTCATCCGGATGCGCGAAGTGCTGATGTCGCGGGGTCGCCACACTGTGACTCCGGATGACGAAAAAGTTCCCTCTGATGCCCTGCCTGGACACCCGACTCACCGCGCTGCTTGGCTGCCGCTACCCCATCGTTCAGACCGCCATGGGCTGGGTCGCGGACGCCGGTCTGGTCGCTGCCACCTCCAATGCAGGGGGCTTCGGCTTTCTGGCCGCCGCCACCATGTCCACGCCCGAGCTGGAGGCTGCGATCGCCAGCCTGCGCGAGCGGACCGATCAGCGATTCGGGGTGAATTTCCACATGTTCCAGCCGAATGCCCGTGAGGTCATCGACCTCGTGCTGGAGCACCGCGACCGGGTGAGGGCGGTCAGCTACGGACGGGGGCCGGATGCCGAGACCATCGATCGCTTCAAGGAGGCCGGCGTGCTCTGCATGCCCACGGTCGGTGCCTTGAAGCACGCGCAAAAGGCGGTGGAACTGGGTGCCGACATCATCACCATCCAGGGCAGCGAGGGCGGCGGCCATACCGGGGCGGTGCCCACGACCCTGCTGCTGCCACAGGTGCTTGAGGCGGTCGAGGTGCCGGTGGTCGCTGCCGGCGGCTTTTCCTGCGGGCGCGGTCTCGCCGGAGCGCTGGGCTATGGTGCCGCCGGCATCGCCATGGGGACACGCTTTCTGATGACCGCAGAATCCCCGGTGCCGCGCGAGACGCTGCAGCGTTACATCGAAACCCGCGACCCCGCCTGTATCCGGGCCTCCAAGGCCGTGGATGGCATGCCTCAGCGCATGATCGACAACCCGCTACTGCTCCGGTTGGAGGCCGGTGGGCCATTGCATCGCCTGTGCGTCGCGCTGATGAGCGCCTGGCAGTGGAAGGCACGCACCGGCATGACCGTGGGTCACATGCTGCGCACCGCGCTGTCGGCCTTGCGGGAGGGCGACTCTGCGGTGCAAACGATGATGGCGGCCAACGCGCCGGTTCTGATCCAGCGGGCGATGGTGGAAGGCCGTCCCGATGAGGGCGTGCTGCCCTCAGGTCAGGTGGCGGCGGTGATCGACGCCTTGCCGCCAGTGGCCGAATTGATCGCGGATATCGTCCGAGTAGCCGAGGAAAGACTGAATGCCCTGCGCCAGAATGAAACACAGGGTGATTGACGCAGCGAACGCAAAAACAGCGGCGCACCGCAAGATTGTCTGCCAAGCCGCGATGAGGGGCGGGACAGAACAGAGCTGAAAGGGACCTCGATGTTTGTCACGACGATAGAAAATGGCATTGCCGAGCTGGTGATCAATCACCCGCCGGTCAACGCGCTGGACAGCGCCGGCTGGCATGCCCTGGCCGATGAAATTCAACGGCTGGGTGGCAATGATGGGGTGCATGTCATCGTTATCCGGGCCGAAGGTCGCGGATTTTGCGCCGGTGTGGACATCAAGGAGCTGAATGCCCATCCGGATCGGATCGTCGACGTGAATGCCGGCAACTATCGGACTTTTGAAGCGGTTCACCGCAATCCGGTGCCGGTGATCGCGGCGGTGCATGGATTCGTGCTGGGCGGCGGCATCGGCATCGCCGGTGCCGCGGACATCGTCTTGGCCGCCGAAGATGCGAGTTTCGGCGTGCCCGAGGTCGATCGGGGTGCCATGGGTGGCGGCGCCCACCTGCAGCGCCTCTTTCCGGTGCAGAAGGTGCGCATGATGTATTTCACCGGCGAGCCCATCGATGCCGCCGAGGCCCACCGCCTGGGCGCGGTGGAGAAGGTCGTTCCGGCAGGAAATTTGCGTGATGCGGCAATGGACATCGCCGCGCGCATCGCGGCGAAAAGCCCGGCGATGATTCGCCTGGCCAAGGAATCCCTGAACGGCGTCGAGGATGGAAACCTGGAAGACAAGTATCGCTGGGAGCAGGGCTTCACCCTGCAGGCCTACACCACCAAGGACTCGGCCGAGACCCGCCAGGCCTTCGTCGAGAAACGACAAGCGAGTTTCGACTGATGGATCTTCAGTACACCCCGGAGCAGCAGGCCTTCCGCCAGAAGGTCAGAACCTGGCTTGAGGCCAATGTGCCGAGCGAGCCGCTGCCCAGTTTCGACACCGCCGAAGGCTTCGCCGCCCACCGCGCCTGGGAGGCGCAGCTGGCTCAGCAGGGTTACAGCGCCGTGACCTGGCCCAGGGAACTGGGCGGCCTGGGCGCCGATCTGTTCGAGTGGCTGATCTTCGAAGAGGAATACTGGCGGGCCGGGGCGCCCGGGCGGGTCAACCAGAATGGCATCTTCCTGCTCGCGCCGACCCTGATGGAATACGGCACGCCCGAGCAGAAGGCCCGCTGGCTGCCCAAGATGGCGACGGCGGAGGAAACCTGGGCCCAGGGCTGGTCCGAGCCCAATGCCGGATCCGACATGGCGGCGATTCGTTCCACCGCGCGCCGTGAAGGCGACGAGTTCGTGATCAAGGGGCAGAAAGTCTGGTCGACCCGGGCGGTCTACGCCGACTGGCTGTTCGGCCTGTTCCGCAGCGAAGAGGGATCCAGCCGTCATCACGGGCTCAGCTTCATCCTGCTGCCGCTGGACGCGCCCGGAGTGACCATCCGCCCGATTCGTCAGCTGAACGGTTTGCCGGGTTTCGCCGAAATCTTCTTCGATGATGTGCGGGTGCCCGCATCCAACCTGATCGGAGGCGAGGGGGAAGGCTGGCGCATTGCGATGGCCACGGCCGGTTTTGAACGCGGCCTGATGCTGCGTTCGCCGGCACGGTTCCAGAAGACCGCCGCCGATCTGGTGGCGCTGTATCAGGCCAACCAGGCGCGCTGCGATGCGGATCCATCAATCCGCGACACCGTGATGCAATGCTGGATGGACGCCGAGGCTTACACCCTGGCCACCTACCGCACCGCTTCCCGCCTGGCCAAGGGCGCCCGCATCGGCGCCGAAGCCAGCACCAACAAGATCTTCTGGTCGGAACTGGACGTGCTGATGCACGAAACCGCGATGCGCATCCTTGGCGCACGCGGTGAACTGATGCCGGACGCGCCGGAGGCCGCCGGGATTGCCCAGTGGCTGGATGGTTTCCTGTTCTCCCTGGCCGGTCCGATCTATGCGGGCACCAACGAGATTCAACGCAACATCATCGCCGAGCGCATGCTTGGCCTGCCGCGCGCCTGAGGGTCACACGATGGATTTCACGTTCAGCAAACAGCAAGTGCAGTTCCGTGATGCCGCGCGCAGCTTCCTGGTGGTCGAGGCGGCGCCGGAGCTGCTGCGAGAGTACTGGGAAACCCCCAGCGGACGCTCCGAAGAGATGCGGCGCAAGGTCACCGAGCAGGGATTGACCGCATTGTCCGTGCCGGAGTCCCTGGGTGGCATGGGCCTGGGCGACCTGGACTGGGTGCTGGTGCTTCAGGAAGTGGGCTATCACGGCATACCTGATTCACTTTCAGACGCGGCCTATGTCGGCACGGGGCTGCTGAACGCGCTCGGGCCGAAGCACGCCTTCGCCGCCAAGTGGCTGGAAGGCATGGTGGAAGGGCAGTCCCGCCTGGCCATTGCGCATCCGGTCAATCCGCTGGTCCATGATGCCGCCATCGCGGATCTGATCCTGCTCTGGCACGAGGGTGAAATCCATGCCGCCACGCCCGATCAGGTTGAATTGACCCTCAATCCCAGCATTGATCAGTCCCGTCGGCTGTATCGCCTGAACTGGACCCCCAGCGCTGATACGCGCATCTGCGACGCCGCTGCCGGGGAGGCTGTGTGGACCGAGACCGTCAACAGGGCGACGCTGTCGGTGGCCGCCCAACTGCTGGGCCTGGCCCAGCGGATGCTGGACCTGGGCATCGATTATGCGGCCCAGCGCAAACAGTTCGGCAAGCCGATTGGTTCCTTCCAGGCCGTCAAGCACCAGCTGGCCGATGTGGCGGTCAAGATCGAGTTCGCCGAGCCCGTGGTGCATCGCGCCGCCCATGCGCTGGCCAATGACGACCCGCGGGTGGCCGCCTTGACCTCCCACGCCAAGCTCGCCGCCACCGAGGCCGCCTTGCTGGCCGCCCGTCGTTCCATGCAGGTTCATGGCGCGATGGGGTACACCTGGGAGGCGGACCTGCAGATGTTCATGAAACGGGCCTGGGCCCTGGACGGCTTCTGGGGTGATCGCATCTTCCACAAGCAGCGCCTGGCGCAGGCCGTTTTCGCGCAGGGCGCGACGCTCGGCCCCGGGACCACCTTCTAGTTCACGCAGCGGCCGCACAGAGCGCGACGGCTGGCGGCGCGGTGATCGTTTCCTTTGCACGGACCGTGCTGCCTGCGGTCCCTGTGTAAGAATTTCCGAGTGGAGAAAATCAGATGGCAGAAGCCTATATCGTAGATGCAGTAAGAAGCCCCACCGGGCGGCGCAAGGGTTCGCTGGCCCAGGTGCACGCGGCCGACCTGGGCGCGCACGTGATCAAGGCGCTGCTCGAGCGCAATCCGGTTCCGGCCGAGGACTACGACGACGTCATTTTCGGCTGTGTCGATACCGTCGGACCGCTGGCTGGCAACATCGGCCGGACCTGCTGGCTGACTGCCGGCGGCCCGCTGGCCGTGCCCGGTGTGACCGTGGACCGCCAGTGCGGCTCCTCCCAGCAGGCGGTGCATTTCGCCGCTCAGGCCATCATGGCCGGCGTGCAGGATGTGGTCATCGCCGGCGGCGTTCAGACCATGACCAGCATCCCCATCGGCTCTTCCATGCTGGCCGCGCGGGAACTGGGATTCAAGGATCCGTTCTCGGGCAGCACGGGCTGGGTCGAGCGTTTCGGCAAAGAGCCCGTGTCCCAGTTCTACGGCGCGGAAAAGATGGTCAAGCGCTGGGAACTGACGCGCCGCGAAATGGAGGAATACGCCCTGGAATCGCACCGGCGGGGTCGTCAGGCCATCGCCGAGGGTCGCTTTGACCGGGAAATCGTGCCCTATGGCGACTTTGCCATGGACGAAACCACCCGCGAAACCTCGCTGGAGAAAATGGCCGAGCTCGAGGTGCTGAGCGAGGGTGGCAGCCTCACAGCCGCGGTGGCCAGCCAGACCTGTGACGGCTCTTCGGCGCTGTTGCTGGTGTCCGAAGCGGCGCTCAAGCGCTACGGTCTGACCCCGCGCGCGCGAATCCATCACATGGACGTGATGGGAGACGACCCGATCTACATGCTGACCGCGCCCATCCCGGCCACCCAGCGCGCGCTGCAGCGCAGCGGCATGAGCCTGGACGACATCGATCTGGTCGAAATCAACGAAGCCTTCGCGCCGGTGCCGCTGGCCTGGCTCAAGGAAACCGGCTACCCGCACGAGAAGACCAACGTCAATGGCGGTGCCATCGCGCTCGGCCACCCGCTGGGCGCCACCGGCACCAAACTGATGGCGACCCTGCTCAACGAGCTGGAGCGCAGTGGCGGCCGCTACGGCCTGCAGACCATGTGCGAAGGCGGTGGCGTCGCCAATGTGACCATCATCGAGCGTCTCTGAACGGCGCCCGGGGGCTGGATGCCCGCAGGGACATCCGGAACCCGTTTGAGTCCATCCAGGGGCCGGTCACTTCAGGACATCTCGTCCGTCCGTGGTCCCGGATGGCTTCACCGGTATCCAGCCTGGGCCGGCAAGGCCAGGCTGCTTTGAAGAGAATCTGACATGGGAATTTGTGACAACAGATGCGTGATCGTCACCGGTGCCGGTGGCGGGCTGGGCAAGGCCTATGCGCTGGCGCTGGCAGCCGAAGGCGCCGCGGTGGTGGTCAATGACATCCGCGGTGATGCCGCGCAGGCCGTGGTGGACGAAATCGCCTCGACGGGTGGCCGTGCGCTGGCCAATGCCGGCGACATCACCAGTCTGGCGGGTGCACGCGAGATCGTGGATGCGGCACTGGCCGCTTTCGGCGAGGTGCACGCCGTGGTCAACAATGCCGGCATCGTGCGGGACCGCATGTTCCTGAAGCTCTCGGAAGACGACTGGGATGCGGTCATGCGGGTGCACCTGCGGGGCCATTTCTGCCTGGCCAGCGTGCTGGCCAATCGCTGGCGCGATCTGGCCAAGGACGGGGTTCAGGTTCACGGTCGAATCATCAACACATCCTCCGGCGCCGGCCTGCTGGGTTCTGTCGGGCAGACCAACTATTCCGCAGCCAAGGGGGGCATCGCGAGCATGACCCTGGTTCAGGCTGCGGAACTGCGCCGATACGGTATTACGGTCAACGCGCTGGCGCCGGCCGCGCGCACCGGCATGACCGAGGAGGTCTTTGCCGACATGATGAAAAAGCCTGACGGCGAGGCATTCGATTTCTTCGATCCGGCCAATGTCGCGCCGCTGGTGGTCTGGTTGTGCAGCGAAGCCTCCGGCGAATGCACCGGCCAGGTCTTCGAAGTGCAGGGCGGTCAGCTGTCCATCGCCACCGGCTGGAAAACCGGGCCGGTCAAGGACAAGGGCGCCCGCTGGGAGCCTGCTGAACTCACGGCTGTGGTGCAGGAACTGATCGAGATCTCGCCGCCGCCGCAGAAAGTCTACGGGACCTGATGCAAGGGTCTGTCGAGCCACTGGCATGAATTTCAGTCTCAGCGACGAACAGATCATGATCCGCGATGCGGCGCAGGAATACCTGGCCGAATCCTGTGGGTCGGAGGCCCTGCGGGCGGCCATGGAATTGCCCCATGGTTACGATCCTGCCGTCTGGCGGAGCATAGCGGCCGAACTGGGCTGGTGCGCCCTGCCGGTGGCCGAGGCGCATGGCGGTCTGGGTCTGGGTCCGGTCGAGCTCATGCTGATTCAGGAACAGGCGGGTTATCACCTGCTGTCGGCGCCATTTTTCGCCAGCGCCTGTCTGGGCACCAGTTTATTGAGCCTGTGCGCCGACGACGTCACACGGTCCGACTGGCTGCCCCGGCTGGCCGCTGGTGAAGCGATCCTGAGCGCTTCGCTGCCATCGCTGGGTTCGGACCGTCACGCCGGCGCCGGGGAATCCTGGTGGCAGCCCGAGCTGTCCGCGCGGCAGGAAGACGGCCGGTGGGTGCTCGAAGGTGATGTCGCCCGCGTGCCGCAGGCCGACGTCGCCGACCGCCTTTTGCTGACCGCATGGGTGGATGATGACCTGGCCCTGTTCCTGGTCGATCCGGACCAGCCCGGCGTGACGCTGGAGCCTCTGCAAACCTGGGATGCCAGCCGGCGCTTCTGCCGCGCGCGGCTTTCCGGCGCCGACGCCGGCCGCTGTGACGCTCCCGGATTGTCCGAGGGTTTGCGGCAAGTGGTCGCGCGGGTTCGCCTCTATCTGGCTGCCGAGCAGCTGGGTGCGGCCCAGCGTTGCCTGGATCTGTCCGTGAGCTACGTGCAGGAACGCAAGCAGTTCGGTCGTCCCGTAGGTTCTTTCCAGGCGGTGAAGCATCGTTGCGCAGAGATGATGGTGCGGATTGAAGGCTGCCGCTCGGCTGTTTACGGTCTTGCCGCACTGGCCAGCGGCAAGGCGTCAGAGGCGGAAATCGGCAATGAGGCGGCGGGGGCCCGGGCCCTGGCCACCGAAACGCTGCGCTACTGTGCTGGAGAGGCGATTCAGCTGCATGGCGGGGTCGGTTTCACCTGGGAATATGATCCGCAACTGTATTTCAAGCGGGCACAGGCCTCTGCTCACTGGCTCGGCGAGCCGGAGAGTCTGTGGGCTGAACTCGCGGAGCAGCTGCTGCCTGTTGAATCCGCGGAGTCGCGCGCATGAACCTTGACCCCAGCCCGGCCGACGAAATCTTCCGCGCCGAGATCGCGTCCTGGATGGCCGAACACCTCAGCGGCCGATTTGCGGTGCTCAAGCATCGGGGTGGTCCCGGTGACGAGGATGCCTATCCGGCGCTGCGGCGCGAGTGGGAGACAGAACTGGCTGAGGGCGGCTGGATCGGTGTGGGCTGGCCGGTCGAGCACGGCGGCCGGGGCCTGTCGATCGAGCAGCAGGTCATATTTCACGAGGAATATGCCCGGGCCGGCGGACCGGGCCGCATGGGCCATATCGGAGAGGGCCTGGTGGCTCCGACCCTCATGGCCTACGGCACAGAGGAACAGCGGCAGCGTTTCCTGCCGGGTATCCGCGAGGGCCGGGTGTTCTGGGCCCAGGGCTACTCGGAACCGTCGGCGGGCTCGGACCTGGCCAACGTGCAGACCCGCGCGTGGCGCGAGGCAGACGGCAGTTGGCGGGTGAAAGGTCAGAAGGTCTGGACCTCGCTGGCGCACGAATCCGAGTGGATCTTCGTGCTGGCTCGCAGCGAGCCGGAATCGCGTGGCCGACACGGTCTGAGTTTCCTGCTGCTGCCACTGGATCAGCCCGGGGTCAGCATCCGGCCCATCCGGCAGATCACCGGCAGCTGCGAATTCAACGAGGTCTTCTTTGACGGTGCGGTGGCCGCCGCAGGAGACGTCGTCGGAGAACCCGGCGACGGCTGGGCCGTGGCCATGGGCCTGCTGGCCGCTGAGCGCGGGGTGTCAACGCTGGGGCAGCAGATGCACTTCGCGCATGAACTGGAACTGGTCATGAAGGCGGCGCGCGAGCTGGGACGGGATCAGGAGCCCCTGATCCGGGACCGTATCGCCCGCGCCTGGTACGGCCTGAGGGTGCTGCGCTACAACGCCCTGCGCATGATGTCGGGCAGTGCCACCAGTCTGGGCAGGGAAGGCCTGATCTACAAATATGCCTGGTCCAACTGGCACCGTCAGCTGGGTGAACTGGCCATGGACGTTCTGGGCCAGCAGGCCGACGTTCCGGCCGAGGACTTCGACCGCCTGCGCCTGCAGCAGATCTTCTTCTTCTCCCGCGCCGACACGATCTATGGCGGCACCAATGAGATCCAGCTCAACCAGATCGCCGAGCGGGGACTGGGCCTGCCGCGTGAGCCGCGGGGCTGACTGGTGCGGGCAAAATATGGGCGGCAGCCGGTCTGCTCAGCCTTTCCACGCCAGGCCCTGGAAGCGCCAGGTCCCCTGAACAGTGAGTGAATCCTCCATGTCCAAATCCATCCCTCCTTACGTCCCCGGGCACAATCTGCTGCAGGGCAAGTCCGTACTGATCACCGCCGCAGCCGGCGGCGGCATCGGTTTTTCCGCCGCGCTGAGGGCGGCGGAGGAAGGGGCCCGGGCGGTCGTGATTTCCGATATCCACGAACGTCGCCTTGGCGAGGCGGTGGAGCGTTTGCAAGCCGAGCATCCGGAGCTGACAGTGGCGGGCGAGCTGGCCAATGTCAGCCTGGAAGAGGATGTCCAGCGGCTGGTCGACAGGGCCGAGGAGCTCTGTGGCGGGGTCGACGTGCTCATCAACAATGCCGGTCTGGGCGGCAGCAAGGCCTTGGTCGATATGGCCGACGAGGAATGGAACACCGTGCTGGACGTCTCGCTGACCGGCACTTTCCGCATGCTGCGAGCCATGCTGCGAAAGATGCAGCCGCGGGGCGCCGGGGTCATCGTCAACAATGCCTCGGTGCTGGGCTGGCGGGCGCAGAAGGAGCAGGCCCACTATGCGGCAGCCAAGGCCGGTGTCATGGCGCTCACGCGCTGCGCGGCGCTGGAGGCGGCCGAGCACGGCGTCCGGATCAATGCGGTGGCGCCGTCGATCGCGTTGCACGAATTCCTGAAAAAGACCGCGCCAGCCGAATTGCTGGAGGAACTGGCCAGCCGCGAAGCTTTCGGTCGCGCGGCCGAGGTCTGGGAAGTGGCCAACGTGATGATGTTCCTGGCCTCGGACTACGCCTCCTACATGGTGGGCGAGATCGTTTCCGTGTCCAGCCAGCGGGCCTGAGGCGCCTCAGCGGGCGCGGAGCCTCGCGCGCGGCGTATCACCGCTCGATGCAGTCGTCCGCGCGGATTCTCTGCCAGCGCTCCAGATCCTGGGTGTTGCCGCCGCGCAGATGGGCCGCCACGACCGCGTCGGCGGCCCGGCAGCGATCCGCGTCAGTGCCATTGCGTCTGGCAATTTCGTAGTCCCGCTCTGCGGCCCGGACCGCTTCGCTCTGGGCGGCATTACTGCCATCGAAATGGGCGAGGATGCTGTCGCCGAACCGGTGCCATATCAGCCCGCCTGCGATCACCACGGCGATCGGAATCCAGATGGAATGCGCCCCTTTTGCCCTTGCCACGTGCGCGGCCTCCCCAAGTTTGAGCGGCTCGACCCCTTGCCCGATCCGGGGTCGCCCGGCTTTTTGTCCGTCCAACCGACAGTCATAGCATGTCGGTGGTTCACAGGCCAGCGGGCCGTCCCAGCCAGCTCCCGCGAAGAAGACCGTGGTCATGGCATGCTGACTCTTCGCTCGCTGTCTGAGACGGAGAACCCGATGCCAGTGTCCCTGTCAGAGTTGCCGTGTCTCTGAATGCGCTTGGTCTCTTCTCACTGGTCAGCTTCGTC
>JBFKIN010000049.1:0-11287 GCA_041632255.1 Oceanococcus sp.
CGATTTCGACGTGCATTACGGCAATGGCACGGCCGATATTTTTCGCGACGACCCGCGCGTGCAGCTGCTGTCCAGCTACCAGTTCCCCTTGTACCCGCTGGACCGTGATGCACCCGGCAGCACGCAGCAGATCAATGTGGCGCTGCCCGCCGGCAGTGGTGGAGACGCATTTCGCGCCGCGGTAAGCCGCGGCTGGTTTGAAGCCCTGGACCGCTTCGCCCCGCAACTGCTCCTGATCTCCGCCGGATTCGACGCCCATGCCGAGGATCCGCTGGCCGGGCTGGGTCTGGTGGAAGAGGACTACGCCTGGATCACGCGGGAGCTGCTGCAACGCACCGCATCGCATTGCGCGCAACGTTGCGTGTCCACCCTCGAGGGCGGTTATGCCCTCGGCGCGCTGGGGCGCAGTGCGGTGGCCCATGTCAGGGAATTGCTGCACGCCCGCTGAGGGCGACCTGCGCTCCCGCCGGAGCCTGCCTCAGCGGCTCGATGTGCTTCAGCGGGCGGGCAGGCGATCAGTCCATTCCTGAACCTGCGCCCAGACAGCGGCGACCGTCGCCGTGTAACCAAGGCCCCCTGATCCGAGGCTCGCGACGATGCCGGAAGCCTTGCCCGGATCGCTTCCGGTCCGCAGGGTTCAGGATTGGACATCCCGAGACGCGGCGTCGGCCGACAATCACCATCTCAGGCTCCATCCTGCAGGCTGCTAACATCAGCCACGCGGGCGCAGCACAAGGGACTCCCGATGAGCGCGAAAGAACATTTCAGTCCAGGCGAACAGCGCAAGCTGGCCGAACTGCCGGAACTGCAGGGCATCCGCATTTTCGCCGATGCCGCGACGGTCACACTCACCCGGCTGGCCATGGCCTGCCACCGGCAGGTCTTCCAGGAAGGCCAGTTGATCCTCAGCCGCGGTGATGACGACGGCACGGTGATGTTGCTGCTGCAGGGCACGGTCAAGGTCACCATCTACTCCCCCGAAGGCCGCGAAGTCGGCATTCGCCGCATCGCCCAGGGAGAAATCTTCGGCGACTACGCCGCCATCGATCACCAGCCGCGCTCGGCCGACGTGGTGGCGGTGACCGATGTACAGGTCGCGACCCTGTCCGCCCGTGAATTTGTCCACCTGATCACGGCGGATCCCGCCGTGGCCAACGCGCAGATGCGCGAGCTGGTCGCCATGGTGCGCCACCTGTCCGATCGCGTCTACCGGATGACCGCGCACAAGGCCAGCGAGCGACTGGTAGCCAGCCTGCTGTCCATGGCCGAGCCCAACGGCCCCAACGCCGGCCGCATCGACGACATGCCCACCCATGCGGAACTGGCCGCGCTGATCAGCTCTCAGCGCCACGTGGTCACCACCGAGCTGCGCAAACTGGAGGAGCAGGGGCTGGTGCTCAAACTCAGCCGCAGCGTGCTGGAGATTCCGGATCTGGCCGCATTGAAGAGGCTGGAAGGGGAAATCTGAGGCGCGCAGGACTATGCTGTCTCGGCGGGGGCATGGCGACAGGGAGGAAGCAATGCAAACCGGGGCGGCATGAGCGCGGGGCTGGAACTGGCGGAGCAGAAGGACACCCGCCGGCAGCTTGCGGCCGTGGTGTTCATGGACATGGTCGGCTACAGCGCCCTGATGCAGCGCGATGAAGCCGCGGCCCAGGGTGCCGTGGAGCAGCTCTGGGCGCTGGCCCGTCCATGCATCGCCAGTCAGAACGGTGAGGAAATCCGCCGCTTTGGCGACGGGCTGCTGCTGGTCTTTCCTGGCGCCGTGGCCGCGGCCAACTGCTGCCTGGAGGTGCTGACTGCCCTGGCCGCGCACAATGACAACACCGATGGCGAATTGCGCCTGGGCTTGCGGGCTGGTTTGCATCTGGGCGATATCGGGCGTCACGCGGATGAAATCTATGGCGACGGGGTCAATATCGCGGCCCGCCTGGTGAATCTGGCGCCGCCGGGGGCCATTGCACTGTCTCCCCATGTCCGGGACCAGCTTGCCAATACCCTGGACGCCCCGCTCAAAAGCCTGGGACAGCGCCGACTGAAGAACATCAGCGAGCCGATGGAGGTCTTCTGCCTGCCGGGCCCCGACTGCAGCAGCGAGGCACTGGACGCCGCTGCAGCCACCGGCGAAGCGGCGCAGTGGCGCTGGCGCTTCGGCCTCGCCAGCTTTGACCAGGGCAAGCAGGAGCTGTGGGTGAACGGGCAGGCTGCCCAACTGGACCCGCGCGCCGCCGCCGTACTGCAAGGCCTGCTCAAGCACGCCGGGGAGATCGTCAGCCGCGCGGAGTTGTGTGAAGCGGCCGGCGACATCAGCGATGGCGCCCTGACCGGGGCGATCGAACGCCTGCGCAAGGCCCTGCGCGACAGCGATCAGGTGCAGATCAAGACTCACCCCGGGCAGGGTTATCGCCTCACTCCGGAAGTCAGCGTGGAGGCCACGCCCGGCGCGCGCCTGAGCCAGTTCGACTTCCGCGCCGGTGACCGCCCGCCGCTGCGGCCGCTATGGAGCCTGCAGCGCAAGCTGGGCCAGGGCGGCCAGGGCGAAACCTGGCTGGCCCGTCACGACAAGACCGGCGAGGAGCGGGTCTACAAGTTTGCTCTGGATACCGTCGGCCAGGATTCGCTCAAACGCGAGATCACCCTGTCCCGGGTCCTGCACAGCATTGACGATCACGGCCACTTCATCCGGGTGCTGGACTGGAACCTGGAGCGCCCGCCTTACTTCATCGAAAGCCAGTATGGCGGCGGCGCTGATCTGGCCACCTGGGCCGAACAGCAGGGTGGACCGGGCGCCCTGCCCATCGCAAGCAGGCTGGACCTCATCATTCAGATCGCCGAGGCCCTGGCCGCGGCGCATTCCCTGGGCGTGCTGCACAAGGACCTCAAACCGGCCAATGTGCTGGTTGACCAGCCCGCCGGCCAGCCCCCGCGCATTCGTCTGGCCGACTTCGGCAGCGGGGGGGTGCTTGATCCCGAGCGCCTGGATGCCGCCGACATCACCCTGCAGGGCTTCACCAGCACGCTGCCGCTGGAGGGCGAAAGCACCGCCGCCACACCGGCCTACCTGGCCCCCGAACTGCTCGCCGGCCAGCCCGCCACGATCAAGGCGGACATTTACGCGCTCGGGGTCATGCTGTACCAGATCCTCATCGGCGACTTCCGCCGCGTGCTCTCGACCGGATGGGAGCAGGACATCGACGATGAACTGCTGCGCGAAGACATTGCCGCCAGCACCCAGGGCCAGCCGGCCCAGCGCCTGGGCGATGCCACCGAACTGGCCCGGCGCCTGAGCGCCCTGCAGGAGCGGCGGGCGGTGCGGGCACAAGAGCGCATGGCTCAGGAGCAGTTGCGCCGGGCTGAGGTTGAGGCCCGCCGCCAACGGCAACAAGCGGAGCGCATGCGCCTGATGCGCCGCTGGTCGACCGTACTGATGAGCACGCTGATGCTGGGCTTGGGCATATCGCTCTACCTGCAACAGCGCGCTGTTCGCGCAGAGGCTTCCGCGCAGGAAGCCGCGCAGCAGGCCCAGGCTGTTGCAGATTTCCTGAGCAAGGATCTGTTTGCGGCTGTCGGAGACACGCCTTTGCGGGACCTTAGCGTCGCCCAACTGCTGGCCATCGCGGCGGAGCGGCTCGGGCAACGCGACAATCAGCACCCGATCGTTTCCGCACAACTGCACAGCGCTCTGGGCAACGCACTGCTCGCAACGGAACAGATTTCAGCCGCCAACGCGGAATTTGCGGCGGCACTCACCGCCTACGACCAGGCGGGCGAGCGCTTAAGTCCCGCTGCCATCCTGGTGGCAGCACAGACTCTCATGACTCACCTGCACGAGCGATCAGCTGCCGAGCTTCGCACGCTCCTGCCAGCTTTCGAATCACTGCTGACAGAGGCTCGTGAGACTCTCGGTCCTCAGCACACTGCAGTCCTGCGGCTCCAGTTCTACATCGCAGACGCCCAACAAAACCTCGGCTTCTGGCGAGACTCCGCACAGGCATTGCAGACCATATTGGAAGGCTCTCCGCATCTCTCGCACGAAGAGCAAGATATCTTCGATTTCGGAAATCTTGAACTGCGATTGGCACAAGCCCTGATCAAGCTGGGCGAGTTCTCCGAGGCGCAAGCCCTACTCGAACAAATCCTGTCCGTCAGCACGTCCACGAGCGATGCCACACCATTCCAACGAGCAGGCGCCCAGGTGATCCTGGCGGGGCTGCAAACCAATCTGCGGCAGTTTGCCTCCGCACAGGCCCTGCTGGCCCAGGCTGGAGATACCGTTTCCCGGTGGAGTAGCGGTCCTGAAAGCCTTTCCATGTTGCAGATTCGCATCCGCCAGGCCCAGATCGCCGCACTGCAAGAACCCGATGCCGGAACGCTATCAACCTACAAGCAGCTTCTGCAGGAAGCCGAATCCAACTCTGTCGCGCGTTCCACTCCATCCTTGGGCAAGTTCTGGACGGATTATGGGCTGGTCTGTCTGAGTCATGGGGCCTTCGACTCGGCCGCAGTGGCCTTCCGGCGGGCACTGGAGTTGCAGATTCCGGGCCTCGGCCAGGACTACCCCGATGTGCTGCATAGTCGAATCGGGCTTGCTACCGCGCTAGTGCTGCTTGGTGAACCCGTTGCCGCACGAACCGAGCTCCAACAGGTCAACCCGGAACTCCTGAAGCGTATTGGTCCCGATCATCCTTATGAGGCCGCCTGGCACAGAGCCTACGGCTTGTTGGAGGCGAAACAGGCCCCCGCGGAATCGGCACGCAGACTGCAAACCGCAGCGTCAATATTTGAACGTCGATTTGGCGCTCAGCACCCCTACACTGTGCAAGCACTAGAGGAGATGGAAAGCCTGAACAGGCCCGGTTTCAGGCCATAACGAAAACTGTCGACACCATTCTAGGCTAGCCGGTGAAACGTCCGCAGGTGGGGTCCAATTTGAATTGCCGCTTCACGATCAATCAAGTTGACATCAATCTCGGCGTACACGATCCAAAACAGGAGACAAACGATGGACCCAGACAGCATTGATCGCATCCGCAAAGCGGCTGAAGACGAAGACTTCATGCGGCGCTTGCTTACCGATCCCAAAAAAGCCGCCGCGGAACTCGGCATCGAACTTTCCGACGAGGCCGTTGAATCACTCAAGGCCGCTGCGGGCAATCTGATTCGCCACAGCAAGCTGCCCGAGGACTTCGAAGTCAAGGACATCAGGATCATCTGGCATCGCAACAAACCCTGAGGATTGCTCCCACAAGCGACGAGTTCAGATGTTGAAGTGGGAAGGTTTGTTCTAGGCTCCGGCAAGGCCCACAGAGGCTCGTCCGGGCAAGTCCAGAAATCATCCTCCCACTTTTCGCTTTGAGGCCCTGCCGCTCGCTTGTCGCACTGAACCGTTCGCCCAAGGGGAAAATGCCGTGCAGATTGGCTTCATGCTCACGAACCATTGCAACGCCAGTTGCACCCATTGCGACACCAGTTGCGGGCCATACCGGCAGGATCACCTCGACGAAAGCAGCATCCTGCGTTGCATGAGCGAAGCAGCCGAACTCGAAGAAAATCCCCCCGTCGAGTTTTGCTTCAGCGGCGGTGAGCCGCTGCTGAATCCGGCCAAACTGCTCAGGCTGCTTCGACATGGGCAAGAACTGGGGGCCGATCTTTCCTGTGTCAGCAATGCCTTCTGGGCGCAGTCAGACGAGAAGGCGATGCGGACACTCCAGCCACTGCATGAGGCGGGCTTGAAAACCCTTGCCGTCAGCAGCAGCCGCTACCACCAGGAGTTTGTTCCTCGCAGCCGAGTCGAGAGGGCCTTACGTATCGGTCGCAGCCTAGGTATGGAATGCCATTTGAAGCTGGTTTACCTGCAATCGGAATGGCATCCCAAGGCGGAAATCATCAAGTGGGCGGAGGATATCGCCGGGGAGCATTGCCAGTTCATTCCATTGCTTCCTCATCTACGAGAAGGCGCGGAACTGCCTACAGCCGAATTCCCAAGACCAAGGCAACTGCCTGCCGGTCGCTGCCCCGCTCCGAACATCAATATTTCGGAGCGAGGACGGGCATACATGTGTTGCACGCCCGGTGCATTCCAGCCCTTTTATCAAATCGGCAATCTGCGCGACGACGACATGCATGCCATCCAGTCCCGTTTCCAGTTTGGCAGCCTGCAACTCGCCCTGCGCCTGGATGGCCCAGCGAGCTTTCTACCCGAGATCCGTGCTGCCGGCGAAGCCCACCGGCTGCGCTCCAACTATGCAGCCACCTGCGACCTGTGCACGCAGATTGCATCGGATCCGGTACTGGCGGAGATTGCGATGCGGAGCGCGACAGCCAGGGCGCGAAATCGACTGGACGATGCCCTCGCCAAGCTGTGTCACGGCGACGAAATATCGCGTGAGGCTGCCCCACAGCGGCCGCTATCATCACCCTGACCGTGAAGCCCGTCTGGCTTGTCAGCATCCTGGCAGTGCTCGTGGCCAGCCCAGGATTCGCGAGTGAATCCCCTGGCTACAAGCATCGTCAGATTCAAGGACTCTCGCCAGTCAGGGAGCCCCCAGCCGCCATATTCCCCGAAGGCCTCATCGCGCTGATCGATGAAGAGATGCAACGCCAGCAGGAAGAGGATGGCGTGATTGGTGCGGCGGTGAGCGTGGTCATCGCTGGCCAGCCATTCCTTGTCCGCGGCTACGGCGACGCCAATATCGCAACAGGGAAGAAAGTTGACGGCTATCAGACCCTGTTCAGGGTCGGCTCCATCTCCAAGCTTTTTACCGCAACGGCAGCGATGCAACAGGTGCAGGATGGGCTTCTGGAACTGGATGCCGATGTCCGCAGCTACCTGCCGAAGGAGAGGATGCCACTTAGACTTAAGCAACCGGTCAGTCTACGCCAGCTCCTCACCCATGCGGGTGGCTTCGAGGCGAACACCCTCGGTTACCTGCCTCCGGACAATGCAGACAACCCGCGGCCGCTCGGCGTCATCCTCGGCCAACATGTGCCCGCTCAGGTCCGCCCTCCTATCGCCGACTTTGGTCACGCGCTCGGCACTGCCTACTGCAACTGGTGCATTGCGCTTGCCGGATATATGGCACAGCGAGTTGACAATCGCCCCTTTCAGCAGCTTGCTGACGAGCGACTGTTTGAACCCCTGGACATGCGATACAGCAGTTTTAGGGAGCCGTTACCGGAACACCTGAATGCTCTGATGGCAACGGGCTACGACTGGGAAACGCCTCCACGACCGCAGCCATTTGAAGACTTTCACGACATGGCTCCGGCCGCGAGCCTGAGCACCACGGCTGGTGACATGGCGAAATTCATGATTGCCCAATTGGGGCACAGCCGTCAGGACGCCGAGCGCGTTCTCAGACCTGAACTCCTGAAATTGATGCAATCACGTCAGGTTAATCCGAATGACTTTGTCAACGGCGCTGGACTCACCTGGATGGCCAAGTACTGGAACGATCACCGGGTGATCTACCATGATGGCGCAACCCTGTATTTCTACGCTGAGCTTCAGTTGCTGCCGGAAGCGGACTTTGGCCTTTTCGTCGCCTACAACAGACCTGTGAATGTGCGGGGTAAGCTGATGGGCCGCATCATGGATCGCTATTTCCGCGCTAAATTGCCCCCGTTGCGAGCACCCGGCTGGGCTCCCTCCCGCCAAGCCTATGAAGGGGAATATGTATCGACGGTGCGTTCACTGACGACCTGGGAAAAGGTACTTGATCTGCTGGCCACCGTTCGCGTTGTACAGGGACCGCAGGGCCAACTGCTGATTGGGCCCAGTACTGGCGGCCTGGATCGGGCCATGCAATCACTGGCGCAACTTGGCCGTGGTTTCGGCAGGCAAGAGCCGCTATTCAGTCACGTGCTGCGCAGCGATGCCGGGGGCTGGATCGAGGCCGAGAGTCAGCCGGGCGTATTTCGCGCTGAGTCAGGTCAAGCCATGCGCAGCTTCGCCGCTGCAGAAGATGGCAGTTATTACATGCTGGGCGACAACGCGTTTGAACCCAGCGTTCGCATTGGGCCGCTGGAATCACCGGCTTACAACGCCAGGTGGCTGGCCTATTGCGTGGGCAGTTGCCTGCTTGGCCTGCTGACCTTTCCAATTCTACTGCGACGAGCGGCAGCCGGTCGCCGGCTTGCACTCTGCGCCATCGCTGCCTGCCTGCTGAATCTGGCTTTTCTGTACGGGCTCGCTCGCATCCTCACCGGGGACACCGTAGAACTGCTGTTTCAGCTGCCTTGGTGGTTTTTTGCGGTCATGACCCTGGGGCTAATGGGCAGTCTGCTGTGGCCGGTACAGCTGATCGTCGGGATGCGCGCCTGGGCACAACTCGCTTATGGCTGGCGCGTGCTGCTGGTCAATCATCTGACTGCCATGCTGGCTTTTGTAGCCTGGCTATACTTCTGGAACCTGCTGGGTTATCAGGTCGCCTGAGAGAGACACTGGGTTACGTGAGGAAAAGTTTCGACCTGGAGGCCCTGCCAAGCAGGTTCACCATTCCCAATCCACGCGCAGGCTGACGCTACGAGTCTTGTTGTACAGTGCAGTCACGTCATCCTCCGACTCGCCCTGGGCTGCAATCAGTGCCCGTCGGTCAGCCAGGTTGCCCACGGCCAGATTCCAGCGGGCCCCGTTCATCCAGCGAGGATTGTCCCACTGCAGCCGCAAACCGGTAGTGGCGTAGTCCAGTATTCCGAGCTCCTGGGTGATTTCATTGATCCCCGGCCCCTGACGATTGTGCTCCAGGCCAAGCCGCCAGTTTTGGCCGCTCCAGGACCACCGATAGTCAACGCCAATAATGTGCTGGTGCAAAGCACTACCAGGCAGGCGTACGCCCGCAGGAACGTCCTGGCCGCTTGGGTGAGCATAAGCTTCCTGCAACCTTGCATCAGTGTATGCCCCCGCGATTCGCAAGCTCAGCCCTGGCAGCCGAGAGGGGCGGTAGTCCAGACTCCACTCCATCCCCTGACTGCGTGCGCGACCCACGTTGTCGATAATGTTCAGCGGCACCGCCCCACCTGTCGTGGTTTGTAATTGGGCGTTGCTCCAGTCGATATAGAACAGGGCCAGGTTCAGGCTCAATCGCGAGCGGAACCAGTCGGAGTTCAATCCCCATTCGTAATGCCAAAGGCTGTCTGGCTCATAGGTCGTGGGCACGTCTGGCGCCACTGGCGACGGGCCTATGAGTTGAATCCCGCCGAAACGAAATCCGCGCACCAGGCTGATGTAGGTGCTGGCCTGGTCCGAAAACAAGTACTGAAGGGCCAGCTTGGGACTGACTCCCTGAGCGCGCAGTACCTCATCGTTCCGATTCTCTGGGCTGCCGGTCGCCAGAATAATGGCGCCCGAAGACACAACGCTTCCCTTCGTAGTCAGCTGGTACGCGCGCAAACCGCCTGTGAGGGTCCAGTTTCCACCCAGCCGCCGGCTCAGTTCCCCAAAAAACGCGAACTCACTTGCGGTCACGTCGGCTTCGTAATTCAGCAGGTCGACCTCCTGCTGCAGGTCTCCGGGCTCGACATAAAGGCGCTGCAGACCCAGATCATGGAATCGGTGCCAGTAAAGTCCGGCTACCCAGCGCCATCGGGAGGACCCCAGCTTGGAAATGAAACGCAGTTCCTGGCTGATGCCGTCCATGTCTTCCCACAACGGGGCTGCGGCGGGCTGACCTGCGTCTTCGATCCCCATACTGCGCGCGCCTGCTGCTCCGCTGGCGTAGCTATTCTTGTGAATGCCGGTGGTGACCAGCTTGATATCCGCCCAGTCCAAAGGAAAACCGAAATCAATACTTGCCAGCCGATATCGGGCATTTCCCGGGGAGCTGCGCAGGGCGCGTTCGCGCTCAAGTCGGCCATCCAGGGTTTCCGCGAGTGGCAGGTCCGCATGCTCCGAGGCCTGAACCATGGCCTTGATCCCCACTGACCAACCCTCTTCACTTGGCTGCCATCGAAACAGGAGACGACCACTCCTTCGGTGCCGGGTATCCGTGTCGATCAAGCCATTGCGCAGATCGTTGATGCGACCACCACCGACCAGCGCGGTTCCAACCAGCCTGACAGCAGCGGAGTCGCCCAATGGCACGTTGCCTGCCAGACCGGCAGTCGTGTCCGGAGATGCGTCAATCGCGCTCTCATAAGCCAGAAAGCCACGGGATTCCCACGCGCCCGGACGTGCGTCAGTCATTCGATAACGCAAAGCGCCCGCCAAGGCTGACCCACCAAAAAGGGTGCCTTGCGGTCCTTTGAGGATCTCCAGAGCTTCCATGTCGAATGGCTGCAAATCCGGTCTCGCGTGCAGGGTAAATGGGTCAGAAACCGGTATGTCATCCAGGAAGTAGCCGGTTGCGGAAGGTGTGACACCCAGGCTGTCCGACTGGACGCCTCTGATGGCAATACGGTTGTACTCCGGATTAACCTCGGTCAGCTGTACGCCGGGCTCACGAGCAAGGGCGTCGGCCAGGGACTGGACATTGCTCTGATCCAGCAACTCTCCGCTGATCACCCCGATGCTGGCCGGCACCTCCCGCAAGGCCATGGGCCGCTTGGTGGCCGTCACGATGACCGGTTCCAGGAGCAGGCTGTCTCGCTCAGCGCCCTTGCCTCGGGTCTCGGGTAACGCCTCTTCCTCCAGAACGACAGAGGAATGCCGTAATGCCCCGGTTTCCGAGGTGTCCGTGACAGACGCCGGCCCTGCTTTCGTTGCCGTGTCCTGCGCCTGCGCTGGCATGGCGCAGACCGATGTGGCCAGCAACACAGCCTGCAATGGCGCTCTGCACGATGGAGAAACTGCTTGCAAACCTATCCCCTGTTCTTGTTCTTTTCCCGGCCGCACGTTACCGCCCATTCCGGCTTGCCGCAATGCAGCATGGGGTGGGGGGGCGCACCTCACGCGACCCGCCGCGGGGCCGCCAGGCTCATCCGCAAGGTACAAATCTGACTATTTCAAGGCCACCGAACCGGCGATGCTCCACTCCGCACGAAACTTTCTTGGGAGATTGCGTGATGGCTGAAGATCATATCGGGGGTCGAGTTCTTGCGGCGGGTTTTGGCTTGCTCGCCGGCCTCACCTGCATGGGCGCCACGGTGCTCGCGGTGATGGTGGTGAACGCGTTCCCGCTGGGCAGCTGGACATCCATCGCCGGGCTGCTGGGCCTCCTCGGCATGCTGGTCCTGATCAACCGCGCTCTCGTCGCAGTGGTCCTGCATCTGCACGAAAAGCTGTTCGACGAACCGGGCCTGACCCAGGACCTGGAGCCGCTGGATGACAATGGCTTGGACCTCGTCAGGA
>JBFKIN010000050.1:0-11273 GCA_041632255.1 Oceanococcus sp.
GACATGGTCCAGCAGCTGTGCACCGATCTGGGATACGGCCCGACCGATACCGCCAATGTGTTCCTGCTGCGGCGTAACGTCGAAGGCGGCGCGCGTGATGACGATCTGACCCACCAGAGCCTGCGCAGCGTGTTCGGCGTAGAGGGCGAATTCGACTACATGGGTTCCTGGTCCTATGACGTCTTCGGCCAGTTCTCCCGCGCCAAGCTGAACCAGATCTACCGCAATGACATGTCGATCACCCGTCAGAACCGCGCCATTGACGCGGTCGAAGACGCGGACGGCAACATTGTCTGCCGCTCCGCGGCCGACGGTACCGATCCGAACTGCGTGGTCTACAACATCTTCGACACCAACGTTGAAGTCGATCAGGCGGCGCTGGATTACATTCAGACGCCGGGCCTGCTGTCCGGCAGCACCGAGCAGCGCATCTTCGGTGCCTACATCAGCGGCACCCTCGACAACGTCTTCGTGCCGGGTTCCTCGCAGCCGGTGGGCATGGCGCTGGGTATCGAGCGTCGGGCCGAAGAGGCCGTGTTCGAAACCGACGTGGCCTTCCTCACCGGCGATCTGGCCGGTCAGGGTGGGCCGACCGTCGGCACCGGCGGCAAGTACGACCTGAATGAGGTCTTCCTGGAAGCCCGTCTGCCCCTGCTGCAGGATCGCAGCTGGGTCTACGACCTGAACCTGGACCTGGGTTACCGTTTCTCCGATTACAGCTCCACCGATTCGACCCACACCTACAAGGCGCAGGTCAGCTGGTCGCTGAATCCGGAAATCAACATCCGTGGCGGTTACAACCGTGCGGTGCGCGCGCCGAACATCGTTGAACTGTCGACGCCGACCTCGGTGAACCTGGCCGGTAGCACCGACCCCTGCTCGGGCGACCAGCCGGACGCCACCGCCGAGCAGTGCGCCAATGACCCGGTGATCGCCCAGCGGCCGGAACTGTACGGCAACATCACGCCGAACCCGGCCAATCAGTACAACGGTCTGTACGGCACCTCGCCGGGGCTGGAGCCGGAAGAAGCCGACACCTACACCATCGGCCTGGTCTGGACCCCCGAGTTCATCAACAATTTCAGCCTGACGCTGGACTACTACGACATCAAGCTGGACGGCCGCATTGGCAGCTATGGTGCCGACACGGTCCTGCGTGAGTGCTACGAGAACGGTAACCTGTGCGACCTGATCAGCCGCGACCCGAACACGGGCAGCCTCTGGCTGGCGCCGACGGGTTTTGTCAGCGTTCAGACGCTCAACACGGGTTCCATCGGTGTCGAAGGCATCGACCTGGGCATCAACTACCGTTATGACCTGGGTGACTGGGGCATGCTCAACAACGAGCTGGTCGGCGCCTACAACCTGGATGAAACCGTCGAGCCGATCCCCGGTGGCGACACTTTCAACTGCGAAGGTCGCTATGGTCTGGAGTGCGGTGTGCCGAAGCCGGACTGGCGGCACAAGCTGCGGACGCGCTGGCTGACGCCGTATCACGGGGTCGAGGCCTCGATCGCCTGGCGTTACATCGGCGGTGTGGACGCGGATGACGCCACCGTCGCCGGTGCTCCCGATGCCGAGCGCTCGCTGGCCTCCCGCAGCTACATCGACCTGGGTGCGACCATTCCCTACGATCGCTTCGAGTTCCGTGTGGGCCTGAACAACCTGCTCGACAAGGATCCGCCGGTGATCGGTGACTCCCTGCCGGGTGTCGTGGGCAACGGGAACACCTTCCCGAACATCTATGACGCGCTGGGCCGTTACGTCTTTGTCGGTGTCACTGCCGACTTCTGATCCGGTCCGTGGTTGAAATGAACAACGCCCCTTTCGAGGGGCGTTGTTGTTTGTGGGGCCCGCCTGGAGCCGCTAGCGCCAGGCACGCAGGGCATGCTGCTTCACCATGGAGTGGGAGTCGCCGCCATTCCCATGCGCGATCCGCAGCGGAGCTTTCCGGCAGGCCGGCCTGGACGTTACCGGCCGGGCCCGCTTCGGCCGCGGGCCTACTGTCTCAGCAGCAGGGCGCCGGCGATGATCATGCGAATGATGACGACCATCTGCTCGGCGGTCTTCTGGCGCTCTGCCGGGCTCTGGTCCATGGCGGTCCCACCCAGCGCGAAGACCAGGCGGGTGATGCCCTTGGCGGCCAGCTCCGGATTCCGAATCCGACGGTCCGCCGCGGCGGACAGCCGGATCAGGTCCTCGCGCAGTTCGTCTTCAAAGTACTGCAGCTGGCGATCGATCGCGTGCTTGAATTCGGTCGAACCGGCACTACCCTCGCGCAGCAGCAGGTGCAGGTACTTCTCGTCGGCCTGCAACTGTTCCATGAAGGCCTCGACCGAGCTTTCAACCACGCTACGCTCGCTGCTGACGCGATTGCGCGCCTCCCGGATGAGGGTGCGCAGGGCGCCGCCGGCCTGATCGATCAGGGCGACCGCCAGCTCATCGATATCGCGGAAGTGACGGTAGAAGCTGTTCGGCGCGATGCCTGCGGCGCGCGCGACCTCGCGAAGTCCGAGGGTGGAGACGCTGCGATTGGGCCCAAGCAGGCGCAGCGCGGCGTCGAGCAGATCCTGTCGGTCGATCTGAGGCTTGGCCCTCGCGGGCGTGGTTACGGGCAAGGTACTGTCATGTTGGCGTGAGCGGACAACTTTACACCATCCGTCGCGCGCTCAACGGGCCGCCTGCGCTTGGGGGCTGTTGCGTTCAAGCCCCTTTGGGGTCGCTGTTGCGTCGCGTCCATTGGTGGTGCCAGTTGATGGCCTCCGCCGCGATCAGGGGAGGGCTGAGAAGATAGCCCTGGCCAATGTCGCAGCCGATGCTTTTCAGCAGTTCCCATTCGTCCGCCTGCTGAACCCCTTCGGCGACCACGACCATACCCAGTTCGTGGCCCAGCTGGATGCTGTTGTTGACGATACTGCGCAGGTCATCGTCCTTGGTGCAGTCCATGACGAACTGCTGGTCGATCTTGAGTTCGGTGAAGGGCATGCTGCGCAGACGCGCCAGACTGGAGTCGCCGGTGCCAAAGTCGTCGATAGACAGGCCGAATCCCTTCATCCGGAAACGGCTCATCACATCGTAGAGTTCGGCGCCGGTATGGAGTTGAGTCTCCGTCAGTTCGATGGTGAGCTGGCGAGGCGAGACGCCACGGTTGCGGGCGATGGCTTCGACATGCTCGGGCAGATCCAGCTTGCGGAGGGTTGCCGCGGACAGATTGATCGAAAGATTGAAGCTGTATCCCATGCGGTTCCACATGCCCAGCTGACGGATGCTGGCCTCCAGGATCAGATGGGACAGACGGTGGATCTGCCCGGTGCTTTCGGACATGCCGATGAATTCCGAAGGGGACACCAGGTTGCCTTCGCGGTCACTGACCCGCACCAGGGCTTCGAAGCCAAGCACGGTGTCATCAGCCATTCTGACCTGAGGCTGGTAGTGCATTTCGATGCGGCGGGCCTTCAGCGCCTCGCTCAGATCGTCCTGCGAGAATTGGGCGATGTTCGCATCCTGGTCCTCGATGTCGGGCCGGTAGCGGCTCAGGGCTTCGATCAGCTCCTCAGGCTGGAACGGCTTGCCGAGTACACCCAGGACATCGAGACCAAGTTCCCGCGCCATGCGGGACACCCCGAAACGCAGCCGACCCTCCATGGACGAGATTAGAATGATGTCAGGCTTCTCGGCGCGTTCCCCGATTTCGCGCAGCAGTTCGACGCCGTCCATGCCGGGCATGTTGAGGTCGCAAAGCAGAATCTGCGCGGGCCGGGCGGCCATTTCTTCCATGGCTTCGCCGCCATTCTGGGCTTCACCGATGTCGCGCAGTTCCAGTGATTCCAGCATCTCGCGCAGGTATTTTCGGATGGCGCGTGAATCATCCGCGATCAGGATTCGACAGCCCGTGAGGGTCTGCAGGACCGAAGTCGGAAGCTTCTGGATGGACATGGTGGCCGCCTGATTGACTGGCCGAAGGCTGTCACGCCTGATGCAAACAAAACGAGAAGAGACATGGCGATGCCGCAGTGCCATCGGTCCGTGTCGGGCCGGGGCGTCGCTTGTGGTGCCTCTCGCGCCTAGAAATCGTCGAAGTCTTCGAAGTCCGAGTCTTCAGCCGGAGGCTTGCCATCATGGATTGCCGACCAGCGTGACTGCAGGTAGGCGCTGCGCACGAAGATATACGGGTCCAGCTGATCCTTGAGCAGGGCGTCGGCATTGAGCAACTGGGCGCGCAGCTGGATGGCGTCGAGAAGATTGAGGCCCAGCACCAGACCGGATTCATCCGGAACGTGCGTTGTCGGGTTCAGCGGGATATCGACCACTCGCCCCACCAGATCACGATTGGTGCTGGGTCCCAGGAAGGGCAGCATCAGGTACCAGCCTTCGCCGACACCCCAGCGCCCGAAAGTCTGACCGAAGTCCTCGCTGTGGTGAGGCAGGCCCCAGTGGCTTGCGACATCAATGAAGCCGGCCAGGCCGAAGGTGCTGTTGACGAGAAAGCGGCCCAGATCAGAGGTGCCGTCGCGAAACTTCCCTTGCAGGAACTGGTTGACGATGGTCGAGGGATAGAACAGGTTGGCAAAGAAGTTGTTGATGCCGGTGCGCATGAAGTCCGGTACGACCTTCTTGTAACCCACCGCCACGGGACGCAGCACAAAGCGGTCCGCCGTGGTGTTGAAACTGTAAATGCCCCGGTTCAAGGTCTCCAGCGGATCAGCCGGGTCGTAACTCGGGCGGTGAGCACAGGCGGCCAGAAGCAGGGCGCTGAAGAGCAGGAAAACCCGGCCGCAGGCCCCGGCGGTCAGTGGGGCGCGCCGAAGTCCCGGTAGCGGACGAACGACCGGAAAGGGAGGGTTGGGGCGGAGCAAGCGCAAGGGCAGCGTGATCGAGGACGGGGCGGCGAAGCCGACGCGGCCTAGCCTGCCTGTTCCTGCAACTTCGCGATCAGGCTGTCGAGGCCACCACGCTGGATTTCCGCCGCGTAAGTTCCGCGGTAGTTGGTGACCAGGCTGATGTTGTCGACTGCCACATCGTAGACCAGCCATTTGTCGTCCAGCTTGCGCATGCGGTATTCCATCTTCACCGGCTCCGAGCCGGGGCTCTTGATGGTGCTGGATACCTGAGCACGCCCGGGTTTGGGGCCCAGTTCGGCCGGACTGAACTGAACCTGTTCATTGCTGTACTGCAGCAGCGCATTGCCATAGGTCTTGACCAGCAGGGTCTTGAAGCTGTCCAGGAACTTCTTCTGCTGCTCGTCGCTGGCCTTTTCCCACTGCGAGCCAAGCACCAGCCGGCCCATCAGGGGGAAGTCAAAGTGCGGCAGGACTACCTCGTCCACCATCGCGTAAAGCCGCTTGGGGTCCTGGCTGAGCGCCTCGCGGTCCGCCTTGATGCGTCCGAGCAGGGTTTCCGCCACGGTGCGGATCAGCTGGTCTGGCGACAGGCCCTTGGTCTGGACAGCGGGTTTGGCCGTGGGCTGGGCTTCCGCCAGCGCCTGCTGGCCGGGCAGGAGCAGGACGGCGACGAGCGCAAGCAGCGGCAGCGAGAGTGTCTTGGTCATGCTCATGAAGACCGTGTCCTTGGTGAATTTGTTTCGTGCATTCTATCTGTTTGCTCCATCAATGACAGGCTGAAGTGGCTGGCCAGCCCCCGGGCCAGGGCACGTCCCGCCTCGAACAGTGACGGTGGCGCGGCCACGTGTTCGCGCATCTGGGTCATGGCCAGACCGGCATAGCCGCATGGATTGATCCGGGAGAAGGGTTCCAGGTCCATGTCGATGTTGAGGGCCAGGCCGTGGTAGCTGCAGCCATGCCTGATGCGCAGACCCAACGAGGCAATCTTGCGCTGGTTGACATAGACGCCGGGCGCCGCATCGCGGCGCAACGCCTCGATGCCGAAACCCGCAAGGTAGTCGATCAGCACCTGCTCGATGCCGTGGACGAGGGCACGCGGTCCGATCCGCAGGCGTTTGAGGTTGAGCAGAGGATAGACGACGATCTGCCCCGGGCCGTGGTAGGTGACCTGGCCACCACGGTCGGTCTGAATCAGCGGGATATCGCCCAGCGCCAGCAGGTGCTCGGGCTTGCCGGCCAGACCCTGGGTGAAGACGGCTGGGTGCTCGACCAGCCAGATTTCGTCCTCACTGGCCTGGTCGCGGGCGTCGTTGAACGCGCGCATCTCGGCGAACACCTCAGTGTACTCGGCCCGGCCCAGCAGCTTGAGTCGTGCCTGGGTCATCGCGGTCTCAGCTGCGGTGTGCAAGGCGCAGCCTCACAGGCTGGTCACAATGCCGCGGACCCCGGCGAGGTCGCGGTAAACGGCCTCGATCTGTGCAGCGCTGGTCGCCCGGATGCTCAGCGTCAGGGCCACGTATTTTCCGTTGCGGCTGGCCCGCTGGTGGACGTCCGTGATCTCGGCGTCGTCACCCAGCGAGTTCAGAATGCAGGCCCGCACCGGCTCCACGGCTTCGGGCTGGCAAATGAGCTTGAACGGGTAATCGCAGGGGTAATCCAGGTTTTCGAGTGCAGCGTGCAGGCTCATCGCTGGACGAACAGCATCAGCTCGTCACGCAGACGCTGCCAGATGGAGCCCAGCGGCGCATCGCCGAGGGCGATCAGCGGAATGGTCTTGAGCGCCTTGTCCCCCAGGCTGACTTCGACCGCGCCGATGGGCTGTTCCGCCGCGACCGGGGCAACCAGGCGCTGGTCCAGCTGCGGGGTCATGGTGATTTCCCCGCCGCGGCCGCGTGGCACGGTGACATAAACGTCCTGCCGCGGGCCGAGATCAAGCAGCGGACTGGCGGCTTTCCAGATCTTGGCCTGAGCCAGCGCCTCGCCCTGGCTGGCAACGCGGACGGTTTCAAAAAAGCGGAAGCCGTAATTGAGCAGGGCTTCGCTGGAGTCAATCCGGTGCTTGGCGCTGGGGGTGCCCAGCACCACGGCGATCAGGCGCATTCCGTCGCGCTCGGCCGAGGAGACCAGGCAGTAGCCGGCGGCCTCGGTGTAGCCGGTCTTGACCCCATCCACACTGCTGTCGCGCCACAGCAGCTTGTTGCGATTGGACTGGCTGATGCCGGCGAAGGTGTATTCCTTCTCCGAGTAATACCGGTACTGATCAGGGAACTCGCGGATCAGCGCGCGGGCCAGCAGCGCGATATCGCGCGCGCTGGAGTGGTGCTCCGGCGCGGTCAGGCCTGTGGCATTGAGATAGTGGGTATCCTTCATGCCCAGACGAGCGGCATGCTGGTTCATCCAGGCGGCAAAGCTGTCCTCGCCACCGGCCAGGTGCTCGGCCAGCGCGATGCTGGCGTCGTTGCCAGACTGCACGATCATGCCGCGCAGCAGATCCTCCAGCGACACCTTGTGGCCCACTTCGATGAACATCCGCGAGCCTTCCGCCTTCCAGGCCTTTTCGCTGACATGAACCATGTCGGTCAGGGCCGCGTTGCCGGCGCGCAGTTCGTGAAACACGATGTAGGCCGTCATCAGCTTGGTGATGGAGGCCGGGTCGAAACGCTGGGTGGCGTTGCGCTCGGCCAGTACCTGGCCACTGTAATGATCGACCAGGATGTAGCTGCTCGCCTCGAAGGACGGCGGTTCCGGCGTTGGCAGTGGCGGCCGCGCCTGGGCCGCGTTGAACAGCCCGGTCAGCAACAGGGACAGGGAAGCGATGCGGATAGGAAAACTCATGGGTAGGTCAGGACCGGGTTGAAACCAAGTTCGCGCAGCGGCTGCGCCTGGGTGTCTGCATCCTGCGCCGTCGCGAACGGGCCCTGCACCACCCGGCACAGCTTGTCGCTGCCGGTTTGGACCTGCAGGGCGAGCAGTTTGTGCTTGGCGAGCTCGGAATGCAGTTGCAGACAGTCCGTCATCTTACGGAATGCGCCGAACTGGAGAAAGGGCAGGGCGGGTTCGCTGCGCTCGTCACGCACCCGTTGTTCCAGGCTCGCCACCAGCCGGTCCAGTTCATCCGGTGCTGGTGCTGATGCTGGTTTCGGTGTCGGCGCGGTTACCGGTTGGCTCGGCAGCGCGCCCGGGTCCAGGGCGGTGACCTCCACCCGTGCCGAGCCCTTGGCGTAGACCCCCAGCCGCACAGCGGCCGTGTAGGAGAGGTCGATGATGCGCCCCGGATGGAACGGGCCGCGGTCGTTGACCCTCACGATCAGGCTGCGGCCGTTTTCGAGGTTGGTCACCCGCACATAGCTGGGCAGGGGCAGGGACTTGTGTGCGGCGGTGATCGCGAACATGTCGTAGGGTTCGCCGCTGGAGGTGCGCCGGCCATGAAATTTCGTGCCGTACCAGGACGCGATCCCGCGCTCGCTGTAGCCCTTGGCGCTGGGCAGCACGGTGTAACGCTTGCCAAAGACTTCGTAGCTGTCCGGATTGCCGTAACGGCTCCGCGGCTCGTGACGCGGCTGGGGTTCCGGCACCTGCCAGGGATCTACCGGTACCTGCCGGGGGGCGCTGTCCTTTTCCTCCATCAAGGGGCCACGGCTGCTGCAGCCGCCGAGCAGCAGAAGGCCCAATCCCGCGAGCAGCAGGGGCCGCATCAATACTCGCGACCCGCGGCGGAGGCGATGGCCTGGCTGAGCTGATGCACCGCCATGGCGTAATACACGCGCGGGTTGTAGGACATGATGCTGTAGAAGTTGGGCAGGGCCAGCCAGTATTCCTGTGCCTCGCCCAGATCCAGGCTGAGCAGGCCTACGGCCTGGTCCGGGCGCAAGGGGTCCGGCAGGCCGCTGACCTGTTCGTGCAATTCCTGCCAGCGTTGCGCCGGCTGCCTGGTGTTGAATTCCAGACCGTCCCGGCGTTTCAGGCTCACCGGAAAGGCGACGGGCTGGCCACGCTGCCAGTCACGACCCTGACCCAGGTAACGGGTGAGATAGTGACCGGCGCTGCCGATCGCATCGGCAGGCGTCCAGAGATTGATCTCTCCGTCATCGTCGAAATCAAGGGCCAGGCGCCGATAGTTGCTGGGCATGAACTGTGGCAGGCCCATGGCGCCTGCGTACGAGCCGCTGACGGTCAGCGGGTCCAGATCATGCTCCTTGCACAACAGGAGAAACTCACGGAATTCGTTGAAGAAGAAGACGGATCGGCTGGGATGCTCGAAGCCCTGCGTGGCCAGTGAATCCAGCACCCGATGAGGCCCGGTATAGCCGCCGTAACGGGTTTCCACCCCGATGATGGCGGCGATCAGGGGCGCGGGCACCCCGAAGCGCGCCTCCGCCTCTTTGAAGCTGGCGGCATGCTTGCGCAGGTAGGCCACGCCGCCGTCGATCCGGTCAGACTGCAGGAAGATGGCGCGGTATTCGGGCCATGTCCGGGTTTTTTCCGGGGCCTTGCGTTCGCTTTCCACCAGCGCCGGACGACGCTGCGCGGCTTGCAGCAGGGCGATCAGTTCCTCTCGCTGGTAGCGCCCGCTGCTGACCAGATCCTCAATCAGGCCGAGAGCCTTGGGGTGGGTGGAGTAGTCGGCGGCAGCCGACAGGCTGACCAGAAGCAGGGCGGATAGGCAGAGCAGTCGCATCAGGCGGTCCACAGGCGGCGGTGAGTATGGATGGACATGATCAGGCCGAAGCTTGCCAGCAGCGTGACCATGGAGGTGCCTCCATAGCTCACCAGGGGCAGCGGAACGCCGACCACGGGCAGCAGGCCGATGACCATGCCGATATTGACGAACAGATAGATGAAGAAGGTCAGGCTCAGGCTGCTGACAACCAGGCGGGCAAAGGTGTCCTGCGCGCGGCTGGCGATGTACAGGCCGCGCGCGACGATGAGCAGGTAAACCGCCATCAGGCCGAGCACGCCGAACAGGCCGAATTCCTCGGCGAAAACGGCAAAAATGAAGTCGGTGTTGGCTTCAGGCAGAAAGTCCAGCCTGGCCTGGGTACCTTGCAGCCAGCCCTTGCCGTCCCAGCCGCCGGAGCCGATGGCGATCTTGGACTGGATGATGTGATAACCGGCGCCGCTGGGGTCGGAGGCCGGGTCGAGCAGGGTCATCACGCGGCGTTTCTGGTAATCGTGCATCTGTGACCAGAGCAGGGGGGCCGCGGCTGCCGCGAGCGCCAGGCAGGCGAGCATGAAGCGCCAGCGCAAGCCTGCAAAGTAGAGCGCGAAGGCGCCGGCGCTGATGACGAGCAGGGCAGTCCCCAGGTCCGGCTGGCGCGCGATCATGGCGCTGGGCAGGGCGATGATCGCGGCGCTGACCGCGATGGCCAGCAGGCTGGGTGGCAGACGCCGGTCGTGCAGGAAACTGGCCACCGCGAGGGGCACCGCGAACTTCATCAGCTCGGAAGGCTGGAAGCGCAGAAAACCCAGATCCAGCCAGCGCTGGGCCCCCTTGGACGTGTCGCCAAGCAGCGGCACGGCGATCAGCATGGCGAAGCCCGCCAGATAGGCCCAGGGAGTGAGGGTGCGGAACCAGTCCGGTGGGCACTGGGCAACGATGATCAGCGCCAGCAGGCCGACACCCACCCGCTTGGTCTGGGCCATCAGCATGGCCTGATTCTCCCCCGTGGCGCTGTATACGGTGATCAGGCCGATGCCGAGCAGCAGCAGGATCAGCACCAGCAGCGGCGCATCCAGGTGCAGCCGCGCGAGACCGCGGGAGGGGCCGGCATCCTGCAGCATCATGGGGTCGGCTCCGGCGCGGGACTCGACCGCGGCGCGACCCCCAGCGCAGCATCCAGGATGCGCCGCACGATGGGGGCGGCCACCGCGCTGCCGCTGCCGCTGTGCTCCGCGATCGCGGCCACCGCAATCCGGGGTGCCTCGGCCGGCGCGTAGGCGACGAACAGGCTGTGATCACGCAGGTGCTCCGGGACGTCCTGCAGCTGCGGGGCCTCGTCGTCTTCCTGTGACAGCCCGGCCACCTGTGCCGTGCCGGTCTTGCCGGCGAAGCGATAGGGCGCGCTGTCGCCGACTCGCTTGGCGGTGCCGGTCGCGCCATGCAGCACCGCGATCATGGCTTCGTGAATGGCCTTCCAGTCCTGCTCGCTGGCGCTGGTGATCGGCGGCAGCGGCTGCGGCGTGACCGGTTTCCTTTGGCGGCTGCCGACTTCCTCGATGCTGTGCAGCAGGTGCGGCCTCACGCCGCGCCCTTGACTGGCGATGCGCGCGGTGGCCAGCGCAAGCTGCAGTGGCGTGGTCAGCATGAAGCCCTGACCGATGCCGATGTTCAGGGTTTCACCGGGAAACCAGGATTCGCCTCGAGCCCGCTTCTTCCAGGCGCGCGACGGCAGCAGGCCGCCATTTTCATTGGGCAGGTCGATGCCGGTGGGA
>JBFKIN010000051.1:0-11262 GCA_041632255.1 Oceanococcus sp.
CGCTGGTCGAGCAGGCGATGACCGCGATGGGCGAAGAGCGGCAGGCCGAGCAGGACCGTCTCGAGGCACTGGCTCGGGTCAATCCGGCCATTCGCGCCGAGGAGATCGAGGCCCATGTCCGGGACACCGAAACTTTGCGGGAGCGGCTGTCCATGGCGAGCCTGCAGCTGGACGCCCTGCGGGTCGTCATCGCGACCTGAGACTCCGGTTTCGGGGTCAGGGCGCGGCGAGGGGCAGGTTTCGTGCCCGTCTGAAAACCCTTCGGCCCCAGTGGCCCAGGTCATCCATCCAGGCGTAGATGCGCGGCAGCATCAGCAGGGATACGAGAGTAGAGAACAGCAGGCCGCCGATGATGGCCCGGGCCATCGGAAAGTAGGGCGGTCCGTCGCCGCCGACCGTGGCCTCGCCCAGGCTGAGCGGCACCATGCCCAGCACGGTGGTGAACACCGTCATCAGAATCGGTCGCATCCGGTCGCCGGCACCCTGCACCAGGGCGCTGTCGCGCTCGATTCCGGCACGGCGCAGCTGGCTCACATGGTCGATCATCACGATGCCGTTGTTGACCACGATGCCCATCAGGATCAGCAGGCCGATCATGGCCATGAAGGTGAAGGTGGTGCCGGTCAGGAGGAAGAACCAGAAGACGCCGATGAAGGAAAACAGCACGCCGCTGATGATGGCGGTGGGCGCCAGTACGGCTTCGAACAGGGCCGCCATCACAATATAGATACAGGCCAGGGCCAGCAGCATGTTCTGCAGCATCCGCTGTGCCTGCTCGGCGTCCTCGTCGAAGGCCTCACCGAAGTCCCAGCGCGTGCCCGTGGGCAGGGCGAGCGCATCGAGAGCGCGGCGAATGCGTTTCCGGGCTTCCTGCGGATCGATCCCGTCCAGCGTCAGCTTCACCTGCAGCGCGGTGCGGCGATTCTGCCGCCGGATCGTGCCGGTTACCTCGGATTCACTGATCGTGGCCAGCGAGGAGAGCGCGATCAGCTCGCCGGCCGGCGTGCGGATGGGCAACTGCAGCAGGCGGTCCAGCTCGCTGCGGTCCTCGCGCGAGAACTGCAGTAGCAGGTCGATCTCGCCCTGCGGGCCCTGGTAGGGACGCAGCTCGCGCCCGCGCATCGCGGTGGCGATGATCTCGGCCACCGCCTGACTGTTCATGCCCTGGCGCTGGACCCTGTCGCGGTCCACCTGGATACGCACCTCGTGATCCGTGCTGGCGGCGTCCACCTGGATATCCCGCAGGCCCTCGATGCTGCGCAGCACCCGCGCCACCTCATAAGCGGTGGTGTGCAACTGCTCGGTGTGCTCGCCCGAGACCCTGACGGCCAGCGCCTCGCGGCTCCCGGCGCGCTGCTCCTCGAAGCTGGGCATGCCGATCGGGATCTTCGGCATCTCCTCGCTGATCGACTTTTGCACGGCCTCGGTCGAGAGCGTGCGCTGCGCCTTGTCGACCAGCCGGATCGTGGTCTGGGCCCGGCCGATGTCCCAGTAGCTGTAGACCGATTCGATGCCGAAGCGCTCCTCGTTCTCGTGCAGATAGGCCTCGATACGATTCACCGCCGCCTCGACCTCGCTCAGCGCATACTGGGCATTGAGGTTGTAGCGCAGGAACAGCTGCCGGCTGTTCTGGCTCGGAAACATCTCGAAATCAACCAGGCTGGCTGGCACGGCCACGCTGCCAACGATTGCGAGCAGTCCCAGGGCGCTCCAGCCGCCGTGACGCAGGGTCCAGCGCAGCAGCGCCGCATACGCTGCGCGCCAGGGATGGGCAGCCCGCTGCTTCTCGGAGGCACGTATGGCCAGGCGTGCGGTCAGCTGCGGAATCAGCGTGAGGGCGACCATCAGCGAGGCCAGCAGCGAAATGCAGATGGTGATCGCGACGTGGCTCATGAACACCGAGATGTCGTCCTGCACGCTGAAGATGTTGGGCAGGAAGACAATCGCGGTGGTCAGGGTGCCGGCGGCCACCGCCAGGCCCACCGCGCGTGTCCCCCGGAGCGTCGCCTGCGCCGCGCCGACCGCCTGATGCTGGCGTTCGTTGTAGATGCTTTCGGTGACGACGACACCGTTGTCCACGAGCATGCCGACCGAGAGCATCAGGCCCATCAGGCTCAGAATGTTCAGCGAATAGCCCAGGAAGTACATTGCGCCCAGGGTCATCAGCAGCGAGATCGGCACGGCCGAGGTCACGATCAGCGTCATGCGCCAGTCGCGCAGGAAGGCGTAAAGCACGATCAGTGAAAGCAGGGCGCCCAGCAGGCCCGATTGCATCAATTCGCGCAGGGACTCGCGCACATCCTGGGCCTGATCCTGCATCACGAACAGGCTGATCCCGGCCATTTCCGGCAGCGCCCGAATGCGTTCCACCTCCTGGTGGACCCTTTCGGCGACGGCGACCATGTTGGCGCCGGTCTCCTTGAACACGTCGATTCCCACCGCGTAGCGGCGGTTCAGATGGCGGCCATAGGTCGGCAACGGGTCCAGGTAGCCGATGCTGGCGACGTCGCGCAGGCGCAGGCCGCGTGCATTGATGACGAAGTCACCGATGTCCTCCAGGCTGCCGAAACGTGCAGCCGGCCGGACCAGGTAGCGCCGGCCTCCGTCCTCGATCTCGCCGGCGGCGAGGGCGAAATTGGCCCCCAGCAGCCGCTCGCCCAGCTCGCCCAGGTCCACTCCGTGGGCAGCGATGCGCTGGGCCGACAGCTCGATCCGCACCTCCTTGGGCTCGACCCCGTAGAGGACCACCCGGGAGACGCCGGCAATGCGTTCGATCCGTCGCTTCAGGTTGCGTTCCAGCATGTCGTGAGCCTGCGACAGATCACGGCTGGCCGAGATGCGCACGGTCATGATCGGCGCATCCGAGAGATTGAACTTGAAAATCTGGACGCGCCCGAGCTCTTCCGGCAGCTGGCTGCGGATGGCCTCGATCTTGTCCCGCGCCTCGATGCCCTTGATCGTCGTGTCCTGATCCCAGCCGAACTGAACGAACAGGCCGCTGCCGTTTTCGTGTGATTCCGAATTCATCCGCTCGACCCCGGTCAGGGTGGCCAGCACCTCCTCGGCGGGGCGGGTGATGCTGCGCTCAACCTCTTCCGGCGACGAGTTGCGATAGGGCAGCTGGATGAAAACGCCGGGAAATTCGATGTTGGGCAGGAATTCCAGCGGCAGGCGCTGCGAGCCGGCGAGCCCGATCACGATCATGCAGCTGAAGAACATCAGCACCGTGACCGGACGCCGCAGCGCCAGTTCAGTCAGGCGCATGTACCGTCTCCGGCTCGCGATCGATCAGGCTGTAGAGGACGGGGACCAGGAACAGGGTCAGGGCGGTGGCCAGGCTGAGTCCGCCGATCACCGTGATGGCGAGCGGTGCCCGCAGTTCGGACCCTTCGCCACCGGCCAGGGCCAGCGGCAGCAGGCCCAGTATGGTGGTCAGGCTGGTCATCAGGATGGGTCGCAGGCGCTCAGCAGCCGCGCTCAGAATGGCCTCGCGCCCGGGCAGCGTCGAACGCAGCTGATTGATGCGGTCGATCAGCACGATCCCGTTGTTGACCACGATGCCGGCGAGCACGATCAGGCCGATCAGCACGACCACGTTGATGACCGTGCCGGTGAGCAACAGGGCGACAATGGCGCCGGTCCCGGCCAGCGGCAGACTCATCAATATGATGAAAGGGTGCAGCAGGGACTCGAACTGCGAGGCCATCACCAGATAGACGAGGAATACCGCCAGGCCCAGGGCGAACTGCAGGGATGCAAACGATACGGCCATTTCCTCGCTTTGCCCGGTGACGCTTGCCGACACGCCCTGCAGGGGAGGCAGGCCGTCCAGATGTTTCTGCAGGGCGGCCACGCCGCTGGCCAGATCACCCTCGCGGAGGTCGGCCGACACGGTGACCACGCGCTGATGGTCCACCCGGCGGATTTCGCTCGGGCCACTGGCCAACTCGATCTGGGCCACCGCCGCCAGCGGCACGGGCGCGGCAGCGCCCGGATTCATGATCAAGTCACGCAACTGCGCGATATCGTGGCGCTGGCTGGGCTCGGCGCGAACCAGCACGTCGATCTCTCGGTCCGCCAGCCGGTAGCGGGTGGCGACCCGACCCTGCACCGCCTGGACAACCCGCTCCGCCAGATCGGGCACCTGCAGGCCCATTGCACTGACCCGCTGCTGGTCGAAGCGGATCTGAATTTCCGGCTGGCCGCTGCTGACGCTGGTCTCGATATCCGTGAATCGGGGATCGGTCTGCATCCTGTTGAGCAGCGCAGCCGCTGCCAGGCCCATGGTCTGCAGGTCATGGCCGGCAAACTCGACCTTCAGCGGCGTCTGGAAGCTGAACAGGGTGGGCCGGCTGATGGCGTAGTCCAGACCGGGTATGTCCGCCAGCACGTCGCGCAGCGCCCGGATCAACTGCGTCTCCGTGGCGCGATCGGCGCTCTCGAGGACCAGGCTGAGTCGGGCGGTATTCTCACCGGCGGATTCCGGGTCCGTGTCGAGACGGTTGCCGGTGCCGCTGACCGCGTAGCTTGTGCGCAGCTGCGGCTGTTCGGTGAGCTGTCTTTGCAGGTCGACGACCAGAGCGTCGGTGCGCTCAAGTGGCACCCCGGGGGGCAGTCGCAGATCGGCCTGAAACTCCCCCTGCGAGAGTGGCGGCAGCAGTTCCGCCCCCAGCAGAGAGAGCAGCGCCAGACTTGTGCCGAACAGCAGCACGGCCGGCGCGAGTATCCGCGCCGGATGATCGAGGGCCCGGTTCAGCGCGGGACGATAGGCTTGCTCGAGACGGCCGAAGGCGTCGCGAAAACGAAGTGCGGTCGGCTTCAGGACGCGGCCCAGCAACCCGGCGAGGAGCTGACAGAGTCGCACCGGCAGGGAGAGCAGCGCGCCGGGCAGGATCTCCAGCAGGCTGTGCCGGGCCTGGCTGAGCCAGCGGACGGCCCGGTGGCCGTCTTGCCTTGGCGGGCGTGCCGGACGGACTGGCGCCGGGCTGCGGTCGCGCGCGGCCAGCATCGGGATCAGGGTGACCGCCACAACCAGGGCGATGAGCAGGGTGCCGGAAACCACCAGAGCCTGATCCGCAAACAGCTGGCCTGCGACACCCTCGACGAACACCATGGGAAAGAATACGGCCACGGTGGTGAAGGTGCTGGCAGCGATGGCGGTCAGCACCTGCCGTGTGCCGTCCTGCGCAGCCTGGATGCGATCGGCGCCGCTTTCGCGCCTGCGGGCGATGCTTTCCAGCACGACGATGGCGGAATCGATGAGCAGCCCCACGGCCAGCGCCAGACCACCCAGGGACATGATGTTGAGGCTGAGGCCGGCCGCGTACATCAGGATGAAACTGGCAATCACCGACACCGGAATCGCGACCGCGATCACCAGGGTGGACCAGGCCTCGCCCAGAAACAGATACAACACCAGCACCGCGAGCAGGCCGCCCAGCGCAGCGGCTGACATCACGCCGCCGATGGCTTGCTGGATGAAGGCGGATTGATCATACAGCGGGGTCAGCGTCATGCCCTCGGGCAGATTCTCCGCCAGGCGCTCGATGCGCTGTGCCACCGCCTTGGCGACCGCGACGGTATTGCCATCGCCTTCGCGATAGATCGCGATTTCCACGGCTTCCCGCCCATCGATGCGGATGATGGCGTCTCGCTCGTGATGGCCGTGGAGGACGCGGGCCAGATCCTTCAGGCGCAGGACACGGCCGGCTTCGCTGAGCAGGATCAGTTCACGAATGTCATCCAGGCTGGCGAACTGATTGCGGGTCCGTACCAGGTAGCGGAGGCTGCCCTCGTCGACCCGGCCGCCGGACAGGTTGACGTTTTCCTGGGCCAGGCGCTGGATCACGAAGTCACTCGAGAGGTCCAGCTGGGCGAGGCGGCGCAGGTCCAGCTCGACCTGGATCTCTTCCTCCAGGCCTCCGCTGACCTTGACCGCGGCGACGCCGGGCAGGGCCTCCAGCGGCTTCTGCAGGCTGTCCTCGGCAACGCGGCGCAGCCGTTTCAGCGCGTTGCCCACCGCGCCGCCATCCGCTTTGCTGCTCAGGCCGTAGCGCATGATCGGCTCGGAGGAGGGATCAACCCGCAACACGATGGGACGATCGGCCTCACGGGGCAGTTGCAGCGCGTCCAGTTTCTCGCGAATGTCCAGCACCGCAAAATCCATCTGCGTGCCCCAGTCGAACTCCAGGGTCACATCGCTCTGGCCTGCGCGGGACACCGATTCGATGCGGCGCACCTGGCGGACCAGACCCAGGGCTTCCTCGATCGGTTTACTGATCAGGCTTTCGATTTCCGCAGGTGCGGCGCCCGCGTAATCCGTTCGCACGGTCGCCGTGGGGTAGGACAGATCGGGCAGCAAGGTGACATTCAGCCGGGTGGACGAGACCCAGCCGAACAGCAGCACGGCCAGGGTCAGCATGCTGATCGCGACCGGGCGCCGGGTGACGAAATCAAGCATGAGAAACCGGTCGTTGGCGAAGCGGCTTCACGATCCGCGCGTTTCCACGATCTGCGCAGGGGCGCCGTCCTTCAGGCTCGCGCGCCCGATGGTCACCACCTCATCGCCCTCGGCCAGCCCGTCGAGGACCTCGTGATGCCACGGATCGCTGAAGCCCAGCGTAATGCGGCGGCGGCGGGCCTTGCCATCCTCAATGACAAAGACGAAGGCATTTGCATCTTCGATGATCACTGCATCCTTGGGGATGAGCAGGGCGTCTGGGCGACTGTCGTATTCGACCCGGAAGCGGCCAAACATGCCCGGACGCAGCTTGCCGGTGGCGTTGTCCAGGCCCAGCGTGACCTTCACCGTCCCGGTTGCGGCGTCGACCACCGGATTGAGGCGCAGGACCCGGCCGACGAAACGTTCACCCGGCCAGGTGTCGATCTCAAGCTGGGCATGCTGGCCCACCGCCAGCTTGCGCATCTCCCGCTCCGGCACATGCAGCCTGGCCTCCAAGGCGCTGAGGTCGGTGATCCGGAACAGGGCCTGATGGGGCTGCACCATGTTGCCGACCTTGGCTTCGCGGGCCGACACGACGCCGGCGATGGGGGCGCGGATCACGGATTCCCGGAGATTGAGTTCCGCCAGTTCCAGGTCGGCCTTGGCGGCGGCGTGCTCGTAGCGCTTGCGGTCCCGCTCATCCGGGCTGAGCAGCTTCTGCCGGGACAGCTGTTCGCTGCGTTCCAGCTCCTTGCTCAGGCGCTGGAATTGCGCCCGGGCGCGGTCCAGTTCCAGACGCAGGCGTTCGTCGTCCAGGCGGGCGAGTACCGTCCCGGCCTCTACCGTCTGGCCTTCTTCCACCGCGATGGTCTGGAGCACCCCGGCAAGTTTGCTCACCACGGTCGCCTCGTTCGGCGACTCGATGGTCGCCGTGCCCTTGTAGGTCGCGGCGATCCGGTCGCGGGTGACCGGCGCGACGGCGACGGGAACCGCGGTTTCTTCGGTGTTGCCCTCGGACGTGTCGCTGTCGCCACAGGCGCCCAGGGGCAGGATGAGAGCGAGCGCAAAACCAGCGAACAGCGGGCGCCGGTGGTTTGGGCGACTGGGCATGCAAATGTACGATCAGGGTTTGCGCCACTTTAAACCAAGCGCTGAAGTGGAGCGATGGCGCCAGGGCGGGCTGGACAGCGAACGGAATTGCTAATGAGAATGATTGTCAATTAAGATTCGTGTCCCTGGCGCAGTCATCCCCCGGAGTTTTGTTGTCCTTGTCAATCAATCTGGCGCAGCTGGTGCGCGGGCAGGTCGCCCGTGTGGTCGAGGTTCGTGACCAAATCCCCGGGGACAGCATTGCCCTGCGACTCCGTGAACTGGGCTTTGTCCCTGGCGAGCAGGTGCGGGTGCAAGCGCTCGGACCTTTTGGTCGGGAACCCTTGCTGGTGCAGGTGGGCATGACCCGCTTCGCCCTGCGTCGGGCCGAGGCTGAGCGCATCGACGTGGAGCTGGGAACGGCATGAGCACGGCAACCTGGGATCTGAACATTGCTCTGGTGGGCAATCCGAATTGCGGCAAGACGGCGCTGTTCAACCGGCTGACCGGCAGCCGGCAGAAGGTAGCGAACTATCCGGGTGTCACGGTCGAGCGCAAGGAAGGTTTCCTGACCACCGCCAACGGGCGTCAGGTGCGGGTCCTGGACCTGCCCGGGACATACAGTCTGCATGCCACCAGCCCGGACGAGCAGGTCACCCACGATGTCTGCTCCGGCCGGCATAGCAGCGAGTCGGCGCCCGATCTAGTCGTCTGCGTGGTGGATGCGACCAACCTGCGTCTGCATCTGCGTTTCGTGCTGGAGCTGCTCGCCACCGGGCGACCGTTGCTGCTGGCGCTGAACATGATGGATCTCGCCCGGCGGCGGGGCATCCAGATCGACCGGGACGCCTTGTCCCGCGAACTGGGTGTGCCGGTGGTCGAGACCGTAGCGCTGAAGAAGCAGGGTATTGCACCGCTGCTGGGCTGGCTGGACAACGAGTTCGCCGCCACCGCACCGGTCACGGCCCCGGTGGAGGATGTCCACCAGCGCGTCGGGCAGATCCTGCAGAGCTGCGTGAATCAGCCTCTGGCGACCGCGCCGCTGGATGATGCGCTGGATCGCGTGCTGCTGCATCCGGTACTCGGGCTGGCTGCCCTGGCCGGCGTCATGTTCCTGATGTTCCAGGCGGTCTATGCCTGGGCGGAACCGCTGATGGGCGCGATCGAATGGGCCACGATGGCCCTGTCCGAGGGGCTGACCCGGCTGATGCCCGAGAGCCTGCTGCGCAGCTTGCTGGTGGATGGCGTGATTGCCGGCGTTGGCGGGGTGCTGGTGTTCCTTCCCCAGATCCTGATTCTGTTCCTGTTCATCCTGGTGCTGGAGGAGTCCGGCTACCTGCCACGTGCGGCCTTCCTGCTCGATCGCCTGATGGTCGGTGCCGGCCTGACCGGGCGTTCCTTCATTCCGCTGCTGTCCAGCTTCGCCTGCGCGATACCGGGCATCATGGCCACCCGCAGCATTGCCGATCCGCGCGACCGCCTGGCCACCATCATTGTCGCGCCGCTGATGACCTGTTCCGCCCGGCTGCCGGTCTATGCCCTGCTGATCGGCGCTTTCATCCCGCAGCGCGAAGTGGCCGGCCTGTTCAACCTGCAGGGACTGACCCTCTTTGTCCTGTACTTCGCCGGCATCTTCAGCGCACTGGCCGTGGCCTTCGTGATGAAGCATCTGCGCCCCAAGGCAGATGATCACGCGCTGCTGCTGGAATTGCCCACCTACCGCGTGCCCGATCCGCTCAATGTGCTGCTGGGTCTGTGGGAGAGGGTCAAGATCTTCATCCGCCGGGTCGGGGGCATCATCCTGTCCCTGACCATCCTGCTGTGGTTCCTGGCCAGCTTTCCCGCCCCGCCGCCGGGCGCCGAGGGGCCGGCCATCGATTACAGTTATGCCGGACAGCTCGGACATCTGCTGCATCCGCTGTTCGCGCCCATCGGTTTCAACTGGCAGATCTGCATCGCCCTGATTCCGGGGCTGGCAGCGCGGGAAGTCGCGGTCAGCGCCCTGGCCACGGTCTACGCCATGTCGGGCAGCGAGGACGCGATTGTGGCGGGCCTGTCCGCCTTGATCAGCGAGCAGTGGACGCTGGCCACAGCCTTTTCCCTGCTGGCCTGGTTCGTGTTTGCTCCGCAATGCCTGTCCACCATCGCGGTGATCCGGCGGGAGACGAATTCCTGGCGTGTGACCCTGGGTACGACGGGGCTGCTGTTTGCCCTGGCCTACGTGGGCGCCCTGCTGACCTACCGCCTCGCGCTGGCCATGGGGGGCTGATGCTTTACGCTGCCGTGCAGTCGCTGATCCTCGCCCTGGCCCTGGCGTTCGCCCTGTGGCAACTCTGGGGTCGGGTCGCACCGCAATGGCGGGCGAACCAGCAGCGCCGGCTGGCGCTGGCGTTGATGTCGCCGGCCTGCCCACGTCCGCTCAACCGCCTGGGTTGGCGAATGATTCCCAGCGTGGATAGCGCCTGCGGCAGCGGCTGCAGCCGCTGCGGGACCTGCCCCACGACCTGAGCCAGGCTGCGGCGGCTCAGGTCGCCGCCTACAGCTCAGCGCAGCGCGTGGATGCGGCTGAGCAGTTCCTGGGGTTCGCCCAGATCGGCAAACAGCAGCTGGTAGTTGCTCTGGGTCCAGCGGCTGAAGGCCGCGGTGTCTTCCTCGCCCAGAAGTTCGGCCAGGGCCTGCAGGCTCTCGCCCTCGCCACGCGCCGCGTCGCGCTGAATCCAGTCCATCTGGCTGGCCACGTAGCGTTCCTGCTCAAGCCGGGCGGAGTCGGAGCTGTCATCACCGCTGCTGGTATTGGACGAGGAACTCGCGGCGTCGCCGGTGGTGGAAGCCAGGTCGAAAGGCAGGGTCGTGGCGTCCGTGGTGGCGCAGCCGGTGAGGCCAAGGCTGGCGGCGCACAGGGCGAGGAGGGCGAGTCTGTTCATGATGATTCCGTTAGCAGGCGGTGCGAATGTCCGGGTGGGGGCCGCCGCCGGTTCGGCGGCTGGCCGGTCCACGGCCTATACTTTCCCCCATCCCTGACGCCTTGAAAAGCCCGATGAGCCATATTCGACAGATCGCCAGTTTCGATGGATGCCGACGCGCCCTCGGGCAAATGCAGCGGGTCGAGGACACGCGCGCAGCCGCGCAGGATTTCCGTGGCGAGATGCTGGCCGGCCCGAAGGTGCGCTATTTCGAGTCTTTCGATCTGGTGCGCGTTCCGTATCCCACCCGTTACGGACTGCGCAACGCCTACCGACACGAGCGCTGGGTCGAATATCTGCAGATTCAGAACCGCCTCTTCGTCGTCCAGTTCAACACGCCCGAGGGACTCAAGACGCTGCTCGTGTCGCCGTCGGACCACGAGCGCAACGGCGAGACGCCGTTTTTTCGGCGCCTGCAGGACAACACGCCGGGCTGGTTGCAGCGGCTGATCGTGAAGCGCCAGGCCAGCGTGCCGGAGCTGGTCGCGAGCATCGGCCTGCGTCCGGAGGACATCGACTACATCACCTACGACCACCTGCACACCCAGGACCTCCGCCGCTGGCTGGGCACCGACTACGACGCGCCGGAATTCCCCAATGCCAAGCTGCTGGTCCACCATCGCGAGTGGGCATCAGCCCTGGACCTCAACCCCTACCAGGCCGACTGGTACTGTCCCAACGGGCTGGAGGGCGTGGATGAAAAGAGGGTGATCCAGTTCGATGGGGACGTGATGCTGGGTGAAGGGATCGCGCTGATCCACACACCCG
>JBFKIN010000052.1:0-11247 GCA_041632255.1 Oceanococcus sp.
AGATCGACATTGTCGAAAAAGATCCGGTTGACGTTGCCCAGATAGGCGTATTGCAGAGTCAGACCCTCCAGCGGCGAGCTCTTGAGCAGGGCGGCGTCGTAGGTCTGTTCGTTCTGGCGCCAGCCAACATTGCCGACAAAGCGGGCGTTGTCGAAAATGATGCGCTGGCGACCGACCCGCAGCAGCGTGCCCGCTCCTGCAGCGTAGCTCAGGTAGGCCTGGTTCAGCTCGTTGCCGGTGGGGTCGGCGACGACGGAGTATTCGCTGTTGCCGTTGCCGCCAGGGCCGCTGTTGTAGCGCTCCTCGCCGATGGCAACGGTGCCTTCGGATTCCAGGGTCGCGCTGAAACCATGCCAGTCGCCGCTGCTCAGGCCGATGCGGTGGCGCAGCCCGCTGGCCTGGGCCCGGCGCAAACCATTGTCCTGCTCGGCACTTTCGTGACGCAGGCGCAGGGACAGGCTGGCCGTGCTCTGGGAGAGGGCTTCGCTCAGGGGGGTGGCGAAGACGGAGGTGGTCAGGCAGGCGCAGGCCAGCCCGACCAGAACCGGGGCGCGGCCCCGGACTGGACGTGCAGTCGACATGTGATGTTCCCGATAAAGGCGCGGCGCGGATTTCCAGGGGACATCCCGGACGGTGAAATCCGCACGGCGAGACAGAGAGGGTGCTGCGGGCCTGGCCTGAACCAGGCCCGGCAGCGGGAGTGAGGACTGCAGCGGGAGCGGCCGCCGCAGCCCTCGGGGACCGCGATGAGGAATCAGGCGGCCGCGGCGGCGGCGTTACGCAGGGCCAGGGCTTCCTGGAAGCGCTCGTCCTCCGCCTTGACGGTTTCGTCGGAGAAACGCACGAGCAGGGCGCAGAAGGACGCCGCGATGACCGCCATGCCCAGGAACAGCAGGCCCTGCTGGTAGCTCAGCGACTCTGACTTGAACAGGAAGCCGGCCGCCACCGCGCCGGCATTGCCACCGGCGCCGACGATGCCGGCCACCGCGCCCAGCGCCTTGCGGTTCATGAAGGGCACCAGGCCAAAGGTCGCGCCCTCGGACATCTGCACGAACAGGCTGAACACCACCATGCTCGCCACCGCCATCGCCAGCACGCCCATCTGCGAGAACAGGATCAGGGCCAGGCCTTCACAGAACAGGGCGATGAAAAGGAAGCGGACGCGTCCCTTGAGGCCGCTCTTGAGCGCGAAGCGGTCCGAGAAATAGCCGCCCAGGGTGCGGGCGAAGATGTTCATCAGGCCGAACAGGCCGGCGATGATGCCGGCGGTCTTCAGGTCCAGTTCGAACTGGTCGAAGTAGTAGATCGCGGCAATGTTGTTGATCGTCAGCTCGACGCCGAAGCAGGCGGCATAGACCACGAACAGGGCCCAGACCCGATGGTCCTTGGCGGCCGCCTTGAAGGAACCGGTCGCACTGTGATCCTTCTTGGCTTCCGGAATCAGCCCCTTGGCGCGCAGTTCGTCGTAGTTGCCGTCCGGTGCATCCTGGGTGAAGAAGTAGTAGACGAAGGCCATCAGGAACAGCACCACACCGGGCACGATCATGGCGATACGCCAGCCGGCCGCTTCGCTGACCCCGAACATCATCACCGCGGCAAAGACCAGCGGCATCACCATCTGGGTCACCCCGCCACCGAGGTTGCCCCAGCCGGCGGTGGTCGCGTTGGCGGTGCCGACCACGTTCGGGCCGAACATCACCGAGGTGTGGTACTGGGTGATGACGAAGGAGGCGCCGATCGCGCCGATGCCCAGGCGGAACAGCAGGAAGGACTCGTAGCTGTCAGCCAGGCCGATGGCCATCACCGGCAGTGAGCCGAGCAGCAGCAGGGCGGAATAGACCTTGCGCGGGCCGTACTTGTCGCACAGCGGGCCGATGATGAGGCGAACCAGGATGGTGATGGCCACCGAGGCGATGATCGTGTTGCCGATCTGGGCCTTGGTCAGCATCAGGTCCTCGCGGACCACGGCCATCAGTGGCGCGATGCCGAACCAGCCGAAGAAACAGAGGAAAAACGACATCCACGTGAGGTGGAAAGTCCGCATCTGCACGGACTTGAAATCGAAAAGGTTGATGCGCGTTGCTTTGTTCGCGACTTCCATGATGAGCTCCCGATGAATGAACCGAAACCGCCGCCCCAAAATTCGTCAGCGGTTCTTCATCGACGCACTCGTGCCTGCAGTCGCGGCCTGGTCCACGTCGTCGTCAGGCTTTAATCAAATTGCGTGCCAGTCTCTCAACATCATGTTCTCATTACATTTTCGGGTGAAGTGGCGCGGCGCCTGCGCGGTCGGCCGGCAGCCGGCGATGCTGCAATGCGTCAAAATGGTGCGCCGCCACCGCATCTGGTGCAGCGATGGCTCAGGATGTGGCAGCGGCAGTGGCGATTTCGTAGATGTCCGCGCGAAAGGCCCGCCGGCAGATCGCACCCGCATCGCGGAAGGCGGGCATGCTCAGGTTGTGCTCCATCTGGCCGAGCAGCCATCGCGCATGCCAGTTGTCGGGACGGTTGATGCCCGAAAAGCGCACGAAGTGGCTTGATTCTCCGTCCGGAAGGGAGTCCGGTGAGCCCAGCAGGCCGGGGCGCAGGTGTTCGGGGTCCAGGTCCAGTGCCTCGGCCAGCCATGCCAGGGCCTTTGGCCGGTTCGCCGGCTGATCCAGCCAGTGGCAGGCTTCGTCCAGCGCCCGGATCAGCGCCAGATGCTTGGGGTGCTCCAGCCATGCGCTACGGGTCGCCAGCACCTTCTCGGTGCCGGGAAGTCCCAGGCTGCGGCTGCTGGCGACGACCTGGCCGATGCCCTGATGCAGGGCCAGCGAGTTCCAGGGTTCACCCACGCAGAAGCCGTCGATCTGTCGTTCCCGCAGGGCCCGCGCCACCAGTGGCGGCGGAATCACCAGCAGCTTGACGTCATGATCCGGGTCCACGTCCAACTGGCGCAGCCAGTGGCGCAGCTCGAATTCGTGCTTGGAAACCGGAAAGACAGAGGCGAATGTCAGCGGCCGGAGCCCGTCGCGTTCGGCCAGGGCCTTGCGCCTGAGGGACGCCTGCATGCCGGCCTCCCCGGACAACTGCTCGGCCAGCGGCCGGTACAGGGTGATGGCGTTGCCATGGTGGTTGAGGGTGAGCGCACAGGCGAGGTCGGCGTGAGGTCCGTACAGTCCGGCCTGTGCGGCGAGCGGGATGCCGGCCAGACAGTGCGCGGCGTCTACTTCACCGATCACCAGCGCGTCGCGCAAGCGTGCCCATGAGGGCATGGGCTGCAAGGACACCGCCAGGCCGTGCAGTGCGAACAGTTGCAGGCGCTCGGCCGCGAACAGGGGCAGGGCGTCGCTCAGGGGCACGTAGCCCAGTGTCACGTTGTCGGACATTCAGGGTCCTTCCTGGGATAGCAGTTTGCGGGCGGCATCGGACAGGCTGATGCGCTCGTTCATGGCCAGGCTCTTGAGGTGTCGAAAGGCGTCGGCTTCGCGGACGCCCTGACGTTCCATCAGCACGCATTTGGCTGCGTCGATCAGCTTGCGCTCGGCCAGCGAGCGCTGGCTACGGGTCAGTTCGCGCCGCAGGGATTCGAGCTGCTCGCGGTGGCTGATCGAAACCTCGACGAGGGCGCGCACGGCACCGGCGGACATGCCATCGGCCACATAGGCGCTGATGCCCAGCTTCAGAGCTCGCCGGGTCAGCTCGGCGTCCTGGCCATCGTGCAGCAGCAGGGTGGGCTGCGGATAGCGGCGGCTGAGCGAGGCCAGATGCTCAAGGGTATCGCGGGTGGGCGAGTCGGCCTGCACCAGGACCGCCTGGGGCTGCAGGCGGGCCACGGCCGCGTAAAGATCTTCGTGTTCCTCCACCCACGTCACGCGGAAGCCCCCGTCCTGCAGGGCCAGGACCAGGGTTTCGTCGCTGCCGATCAGCAGGATGTCAGTGCCGGCGTGGGTCTTCATCTTGCCATCCGACTAGCAAAGGGCGTGCCGGACCGCGGTTTGTCCTAAACTGCCGCAATGAGCTCTTCGATCATCGACATCCTGCAGCGTCAGCGTCTGTTCCAGGGGATGGAACCGGGGCTGCTGAGCGAGCTGGCGGCCGGCGCCAGTTTTGTCGATCTGCGCGGCGGCTCCACGCTGTTCGAGGCGGGCACCCGGCCGGATGCCATGTATCTGGTCGTGACCGGTCGTTTAAGGGTGTATTCCACTCACGGTCATGTGTCGGACATCGGGGTCAGCGAGACCGTCGGCGAGATCGGCGTGCTGACCGACCAGGCTCGCCTGTACAAGGTGACGGCGGTCAGGGACAGCCATCTGATCCGGCTGGAGCGCGAGATGCTGCTGGCCGCGCTGCTGCGTCATCCCCAGGCGCTGCTGGCCCTGAGCCAGATCGAAATCCGGCGACTGCAATCACGTCCGGCTCCCGGCAGCGTGGCGGGCAAGATCACCAATCTGGTGGTGCTGGAAACCCGTCATGGCCGGGGGCGCCGGGAGCTGCTGCGCCGCCTTGATGAGGCGCTGTCGGTTTACGGCAGCGTGCGCGTCATCAACGAAGCCGCAGTCGATGCGGAACTGGGCGCGGGCTCGGCCGAGATGCCCTATGGCCGCAATGAGGATAACCGGCGGCTGGTGGCCTGGCTGAACCAGATAGAGACCGATGCGGACTTCCTGATCTATACCGCCGAGCGTGAGGCAGGCACCTGGTGGAGACGCTGCCTGCGCCAGGCCGATCATGTGCTGCTGCTGGCCGATGCCGAGGATGTTCCGGACCCGGAACTGCCCACCCTGCGTGAGTTCCAGGGACACAAGCTGGATGTGCCCGTCTCCCTGGTCCTGCGGCGGGGGCCAAAGGCGGGTCACGGGCATCCCATGCACTGGTTGCGCGCGCTGGGATCCAACGGGCACTTTTACTGGCGCAGCGGTGACGATGGCAGCGTGGCCAGCATGGCGCGCCAGCTGGTCGGCCGCGGTCGCGGCCTGGTGCTGGGTGGCGGGGGTGCGCGTGGATTCGCCCATATCGGGCTGATCCGGGCGCTGGATGAACTCGGCATCCCGATCGATTTTCTGGGAGGCTCCAGCATGGGGGCGCTGATCGCCGCCTTGCGCGCCAGCGGCCTGGGTGCGCTGGACATCATCAAGGAGATGCGCGCAAGTTTCGTCGAGAAGAATTTTCTCAATGATTTCATGCTGCCACGGGTGGCCCTGATCCGCGGCCAGCGTTTCCTCAAGCGCATGTACGAGGTCTTCGGCGATCTGCGGATCGAGGATTTGCCGGCGCCCTACTTCTGCGTCAGCACCAACCTGACCCATGGGCGCAGCGAGGTCCACCGGGAGGGTCCGCTGGCCATGTGGATCGCGACCAGCATGGCGGTGCCCGGCGTGGCTCCGCCGGTGGCCTACCGCGGCGACTTTCTGGCCGACGGCGCAGTGATCAATTCACTGCCCACGGATGTCATGCACGACTGGGGCAAGGGCCTGGTCATCGCCTCCAGCGTCAGCACGGAAGGCATGATCGCTGCGCCAGGCATCGAAGGGCCGGACCCGGAAGCCCTGTTTCGCTGGAAGCACGAGAGCCCCCGCCCCAGCCTGTTCGACATCCTGTTCCGCACCGCCACCCTGACCAGTGAGTCGGGCAATGCGCGACGGGCGGAACTGGCCGACATCTACCTGCGCATGCCGGTATCGCATGTCGGCATGTTTCAGTGGGACGCGATCGACCAGCTGGTGCGCAGCGGTTACGAGTACGCGATGCAGGAACTCTCCCCACGGCGGGATGAGCTGATGGTTCAGGCGCCTCCCACTTGATTCGCGTCATCCGGCTGGACCAAGATCGCCCGATGCACAGATTTGACATATGTAGCAAACGGCCCTTGAGGACCGTCTTGATGTGGCTGCTTTGCGGGTGCTGGACCTCGACGCTCATCGCCGCGAGTCCGGCGGCTGTCGGCCCCGCGCCGGACTGGCAGTTGCCGCGACTGGATGGTGGCAGCCTGGGTCTGAGTGAGCTGCGCGGTCAGGTCGTGCTGATCGATTTCTGGGCATCGTGGTGCGTGCCCTGCCGCCTGTCACTCCCGGCCCTGCGCGATTTGCAGGCGGAGTTTGCCGGACAGCGGCTGGTTGTGGTGACCATCTCGGTGGATGAAGGCAAGGACCCGGCCCGGCGTTTTCACGCGCGCTACGGCGCGGATCTGATCGCGCTGCATGATGCGGACGGCCGGGTCGCCGCAGCCTATCGCCTGATCGGCATGCCAAGCTCGTTTATCATTGATCCGCAGGGCCAGCTGGTGCTGCGCCATGAGGGGTTCCGCAAGGGGGATGAGCATGTCTGGCGCAAGGAAATTCGCCGCCTGCTGCCTGTTGAGCAGTAGCGTTCTGGGGGGCTGCGCGATCGAGCCGGTCAAGGCCTGGGAACGGGGCCAGCTGGCGGAGCCCGAAATGGCCTGGGCGGTGGATCCCGGTCTGGCGGACTACCGGCGGCATGCCCGCTTCAGCAAGGAAGCGGCCTTCGGACAGATCGGTGACCTGGGAGGTGGCTGTGGCTGCAACTGACGGCCGCCGCGCCCTGCAGACCCTGAGTTCCGCCGCACTGGCCCTGCCGGCTTATGCCGGTGCGCCGCCCGCCGGAACCACGCTGGATTATCACTTCTTCCATTACGCCGAGAACGACCTGCCAGCCGACCGCGTGGCGGGCAGTCAGCGCGGTCGCTACGACATCGACGGCCACAAGCTGCAGGCCGAAACGCCGCTGGGCGCGCGTTACGGCCTGCGCGCCGACCTGACGGTGGAGACCATGAGCGGGGCGTCGCCCTGGTTCGTCAGCCCGGGGCAGGACGGTCGGCCGGTACAGGTCATGTCCGGTGCATCGATCGAGGATTCCCGCGAGGATCTTTCGGTGGAAGTCACCCGCTACGATGACGAGCGCACGCTGGGCCTGAGTCTGGGTCATTCGCAGGAAGATGATTACACCGCCACTTATGTCGGCTTCCAGTACGGCTTTGAGCCGCAGGGCGGTCAGCTCAATTACGGCATCGGCCTGTCCTATTCCAATGATGAGCTCGAACCCACCGACGGCGGCAGCACCCAGTATCCGGACCGGATCATCCGGGCCAGCAAGGACCAGTTGAGCCTGCAGGCCAGCCTGACCCAGATCCTGAGCGCAAACAGCCTGCTGCAGTGGGGTCTGTCCTATGCACGCAACACCGGTTATCTGTCCGACCCGTACAAGCTGGTCTTCGCGGACGGCAACACGGCGCCGGACACGCGCCCGGACGAACGCAATGTGGGTGCCTGGTATCTGCGCTGGCGGCGCTATTTCAAACCGCTGGCGGGCGCCTGGCATGTGGATTATCGCGGCACGGCGGACGACTGGGAGGTGCAGACCACGACCGTCGAAACCCATTGGGTCCAGCGCCTTGCCCAGCGCTGGCGTCTCAGTAGCGGGCTGCGTTACTACTCGCAGTCGCAGGCCGACTTCTATGCGCCGTATTTTGAGGCGGCGCCGGCGAACGGGCTGATGAGCAGTGATTACCGCTTGTCTCCGTACGGTGCGGTCAGCGCCATGCTGCAGGTCAATTACTCGCTGCAGTCCTTCGAACTGGGTCTGGGTTACGAGTATTACGAGGCCGATGGCAGCCTGGCCCTGGGCAATGTCTCGGTCGAAAACCCCGGTCTGTTGAGCTTTGAACTGATCAATCTGCGCGTGGCCTGGCGCTTCGATTAGGGGCATGGCGCTGCAGACGCAGGTGCGGCCCTTCCGAGCCATGGGCGGTCCCTGCGAAATCCGGGTGCAGGCGCCGCCGTCCATGGTGCGGAAGGCCTGTGACGCCGCGATCTCCGAAGTCCAGCGTCTGGAGCAGAAGTATTCCCGCTACCGGGAGGATTCGCTGCTCAGCCGGATCAATGCCGCGGCCGGCGGGCCCCGCATCGCGGTCGATGAGGAAACCGCGGCGCTGCTGGATTTTGCCAGCCGTGCGCATGCGCAGAGCGACGGCCTGTTCGATCCGAGTTCGGGCATCCTGCGCCAGATCTGGGACTTCAAGCTTGCCCGCGTGCCCACGGAGCAGGAAAGAGCAGCCGTTCTTGCGCGCATCGGCTGGTCGCGTCTGTCCTGGCGCAGGCCCGAGCTGGGTCTGCCGGCCGGCATGGAGCTGGATTTCGGCGGCTTCGTGAAGGAATACGCCGCCGATGCGGCGGTGGCTGCGTTGCGCGCCTGTGGCGTCGTGCACGGTCTGGTCAATCTGGGTGGCGATATCAGCCTGGTCGGTCCGCAGCACGACGGCTCAGCCTGGCAACTGGGTGTGCGCCACCCGCGCCGGCCGGGTGCTGCGATCGCGCAACTGCCGCTGCGGCGTGGCGCCCTGTCCAGCAGCGGCGATTACGAACGCTATTTCGTGCTTGACGGTCGCCGTTACTGCCACATCCTGAATCCCAGAACCGGCCTGCCGGCGCAGGGATTTGCCAGCGTCAGCGTGGTGGCGGAGCAGTGTCTGGTGGCCGGCGCCATGAGTACGGTGGCCATGCTGATGCCGCCCGCGGCAGCGCTGGCCTGGCTGCGCCAGTCCGGCTTGCCGTTCCTTTGCGTCGACGCTCAGGGCGGGATTCTGCAGGGCGGGCCGGGCCCGGCTGCCGCCGCAGCATCGCGCGGGGCGTGCTGAACTCGCCCAGGGCGGGCTGTCGCCGGGGTGCTACGCAGTGCGCCGGTCTTGCCGAGCGATCTGCGGCTGGACGCCACAGGCGGTGATGGTTCTACGCAGCCTGCAGGCGGCGCAGGATGTCTCGCCAGCTGACGATACCGACGGGAGCCTTGTCCTCATCGACGATGGGAATGCAGGAAATGACGTGCTGGTTGAAAAGGCCGACGGCATCCTGCACGTCGTTCTGCGGTCCGAGCGTGACCAGATCGCGGTGCATGATCTGGTGAGCGCGCTTGTTCAGGGTGGCGATGTCGCGATGCCCCTCCGACGGAGTGCCAATGAAGGGGCTGAGTGCGCGCAGCAGATCCCGATCTGAAATCACCCCGACCAGGGCACCGCCGGACACCACGAGCAGGTGGTGAAAGCAGGTGTTGTCAAAGATGTGCTTGATCTCGGACAGCCGGTCGTCCATTTCGACAGTGACGACCGGGCTGCTCATGATCTGCTCGATGCGCATGAGGCTCTCCCGCTGCGATGTTCGGAATCATGCAATTCGCGGTCCACGGACGCTGATCCAGATCAGGGGAATATTGAAGTCTGAAGCAAGCGGCGAATTTGCGACCTGTCAATTTCAAACATCACCCCTTCAATAGAACCGTCCAATACAGAGGGCGTTCGCCATACCTCCCGCGTCCAGCCTTCCATCCACACGAGACCAGCCAGACCATTGTCTGAGGTACGTCGTGGGTGATAACGACTGACATAGACGTAATCTGCAGGGGAGTCATGTATGGCCCGAAGCCAATCACGTTGAGAGCCGGCATCAGGAAAGTGCGCTCCATGACGATTGGCGAGCAGAGCTACATAGCCAGGGGTAAAAGTCATCACGACTGCACTCAGCGGCAGCTCCTCACGCATGCGCTCAAAGTCGGCGAACATGGCAAGTTGCGATGAGGCGAGTCTCGACGCCTTCGCATAGTCTTGTGTCAGATGAAACTCTGCGATGCGGGATAAATCGGTCGTTGGGCTTTCATTCAGACTCCGGCCCAAGGCAAAGCCAAGGCCGGGAGTCGCTACGCTGACCCATATCAGCAGAGGAAGCATCGCAACATAGTTTCGGTATTGAGGCGAAATCTGGAGGCGCCTGACAAGGGCGAGGATTGTCTCGAAGGCACAGAGCGTAAAGATTGGGATGATCGGCAGGATGAATCGGGTCATCTGTCCCGGAAAGGGCCAAAGCAGCAGGACAGCCGTGTAGCCCAGAGCAAACCAGGCATCCAGCTTGCCCCTGAGTAGTCGCAAGATAAGCCCGATGGACGCCAAGCCGCCTGCCAGGCTCAATGCCACATACGGTAGGTTGGGCCCAGGCAGCCAGTAAGGCAGCCAGACTCCATACCAGGCATCCGTCAGCGCGGTAGCCTGTGGGATTATCGCGCCGAGCGGGTCGGAGGAAATGAGCGCTTGGATTACATCGTTCAGACTGTCCGCATAGCGACCAGCCGTTCCATCGGGGCGTAGAATGCTCCAGATGGCCCATGCGCCCATGGTTCCCAGGCTGACCAAAAGCGCGTTTCGCTTTTGATTCGGGTCGATCTGACTCGCTCTGTTCAGCCATGCGCTAGCTAGCAGAGCAGGAACAATGATCAGGCCGATGCTGCGGGTCAACACCAGCAGCATGGCCAATACGATCAGACAAGAAAGCCTTCGATCAGGGTTCGACCATGGCTGGTCCCAGACACGAAGAAACAAAAGGAGCCAGAGCAGAAAGAGGCTCTCGCTCAGGACTCTGAGATGGAGGACCCACCATTGGAACGCCAAGGCCATAAGCGCGACACATAAGATGGCGAGTAGGCGCGATGAAAGCTCACGTCGAAGCCAGGCGAACATGGTCCACAGGGCGGCAGCACTGATGACCACGGTGAGTAGTCGGGCCCACCCGGGATCGAATGCTGTTCCGGTAATCGCCAGAATGAGCGGAAAAATGGGGGGGTAGACTTCAGCAGTCCATGCAGACCGAACGGCCTCCGGCGCAGATTGCCAGGGAGACAGGGTCTGGGCCATGATGAGGTAACTCATTGAGTCGTCCGCGAATGAGCGCAGTCCAGGGTGCCAACTGTAGGCGCTCAGCGCCGCCAGATAGATACCCAGGGCAGCGGCTCCCAGTAATGATGGGGCCAATCGTCGCAAAGTTACTGGCGATGGAATTTTCTGCACGGATTCTCGCAACTCTTGCCGGTAGCAGTATCAGGTGAATGCGTTGATTTCGGTAGGATCAGACTTTTCGCCAATGGCGGTGTCCATCAGGGAGAGCGGGTGAAGATTTCCGTCGTCATGCCATGCTACAACGAAGCGGCCACAATCCATCGGATCGTGGACGCCGTGCTGAGTGCGCCGGTGGCCTGCGACGACGAGATCGAACTGATCGTAGTGGATGACGCCTCGACCGATGGCACCATCGAGATTCTGCGCGAGTCCATCGCGCCGCGGGTGGCCAAGGTGGTCTATCACTCCGCCAACCGCGGCAAGGGTGCGGCCCTGCGCAGCGGTTTCGCGGAGGCCACCGGTGATGTGGTCATCGTCCAGGATGCCGATCTGGAATATGACCCGCGGGACTACCCGTCCCTGCTGGAACCGAT
>JBFKIN010000053.1:0-11115 GCA_041632255.1 Oceanococcus sp.
CGTCTGGATGGCCGGGACAGCTCCGGCGGCGGCCTGAACGCGAATGCCGACAGCTTCTCCGCGCTGCCTGCGGACAGCCAGGAGTTGCGTCTGGACGTGCTGGCCAATGATGGTGGCTCCCAGCCCCTGCGGCTGACCGGCGCGCTGGCGGACAGCGGCCAGGTGCGGGTCGAGAACGGCCACCTGGTGTACCGCTTCGCCCCCGGCGTCCAGCATGACACGCTGAGCTACCAGGTCGTGGACCGCTGGGGCAATGTGGCTTCGGTCGCGGTCAGCGTGTCGCGTGAGGGCCTCGTCCAGGGCATCGCACAGCAGCGCGGTGGTGCGCTCGCCCCCTGGCTGCTGCTCCTGCTTGCGGGAGTGCGATGCCGGCGCCGCGGCTGATCATCCGCTCGGTGGACTGGTCCGAGGCAGCCGCGCGCTGCCTGACCATCCGCCGCCGGGTCTTCATCGAGGAACAGCAGATTCCCGAAACGATCGAGATCGACGGGCGCGACCCGAACTGCCTGCACATACTCGCCAGCCGGGGCCCGGTGGACGTCGGCACTGCCCGCCTGCTGCCGGATGCGCATGTCGGTCGGGTGGCGGTATTGCCCGACTACCGAGGCCAGGGCATTGGTGCGGCCATCATGCGCGCCGTTGCCGAGGCCGCGCGGACGCGGGGCGACAGCGCCCTGCATCTGGCCTCCCAGGCCAGCGCCGTGCCCTTCTACCTTGCCCTGGGCTTTGAACCCGAAGGACCGCGCTTCATGGAAGCCGGCATCCCCCACCAGAACATGAGCCTGAAACTCTGATCCGACCATGGCCGTCCTGATCCAGCCCGCCCCTCCCGGCCGGCGCTTCGCCGCCGCCCTGTATGACCTGCTCCTGCTGCTGGCCCTGTGGATCGGCGCGGCCTTCGTCGCCGTGCTGCTGCGCGCCGGCCAGCCGGCCGCCACCGGGGATGCGCTGTTTCAGGGCGCCCTGCTCGGCATTGCCCTGCTGTTCAACGCCTGGTTCTGGACCCATGGCGGCCAGACCCTGGGCATGCGCGCCTGGCGCCTGCAACTGCGTCGGGAAGGCGGGGGCACGGTGAGCTGGGGCCGCGCTGCGCTGCGTTTTCTCATCGCCGTGCCCTCCTGGCTCTGCGGCCTGGGCGTGCTGTGGAGCTTTTTCCACCCGGAGCGCAAGGCCTGGCATGACCTGCTCAGCGGCACCGAGATGGTGCTGCTGCCTGCCCCTGACAAGCCGGAGTAGCCGCTCGACGGCGACGAGCAGGCGTCGTCAGTATCTTGGCGGCCGCCGCGCATGGCGCGCGAAACGCCATTCGCGAGGAGCCAGGCTGGCCTCGAGCGCGTCTTCCACCCCGTCCGGCAACTGGTGGAAGAAGTCCAGGCCGCTGGCAGCCTCGACCGCGTCGACGGTCACTAGAAAACGATCCAGCGGCTCATAGCCCGTGACCTGCATCGGCACCATGAAGGCCAGCGCCTCGGGCCGGCCGTCGCGCCCTTCGCGCAGCCAGATCCGATAGAAGGCCTCGGGCACCGCCACGCCGCTGGGCAGCCGATCCGGGCTCGCGCCGAACAGCGGACCGGTGACGACCCACAGCGGTCCGGGCGGAGCGGCGTAGACGTCGGTCTCGATCTCCTCCAGTCGCTGCCACAGCTTCTGGTTCAGGGCGCTGCGCTGCGGCACGATGTTGCTCATGCGAAAGCTGGCCAGCTGGGCCGGGCGACCGTGAAAGCGCGCCATGGCGTAGTTCGGCGCCATATGCCCCCGGTTGTACCCGCTGCCGCTGTAGTCAGCGTGATCCACCCGCACCAGGGTCCGATCGTCGACCTCAAAGCCGTCCGGCCGTCGACCCAGCGGCCCGTCGCGCGGGTCATCCAGCCGGTACGCCACCCACAACGGATTGCGCCAGCGTTCGGAATAGCCGAGCACGAAACCCGGCGGATCAATCACATGGAACCAGTGTGTCGCCCAGGGCCAGGGCCGCAGCGCGCTGGCCCGGGGCAGTCCCGCATAGCTTTCCGGATGTCCGCGCAGGCCGTGGTAGACCTGCAGCAGTGCCAACAGCAGCGGCAGGGCCAGCAGCAGGAGCAGGCCAAGGCGAAGCGACAGCCGGGTCCTGCGCCACATCAGCGCAGGCACCGACGGGCTCGACAATAAAAAAGCGGCCTGACGGCCGCTTTTTCGGCACCGCGCACAGCGCGGTCAGAAGTCGTAGGAGAAACGCAGGCCGGCGTTGTAGCCGCGCACGCTGACGTTATCGGAACTGTTGTAGACCATGAAGCCCAGCCCGACGCCGAGTCCAGCCACGATCGAATCCGGGTCGGTGAGCATCTCACCGAGCCGCACATCGAACTGGACGCCATAGGCGATGCCGTCATTCTCGGCGCTGACCCGCTGGAACTGGCCTTCCGGCTGGCCCTCCGGGTCGGCCGCGCTGGCCTCTATCGAGGTGATCCCGACCGGGAAGGTCATGTCCAGCCAATCGAAGGGCTGGGCGCGGGCGCTGACGAACAGGCCGAAGTAGCTGTCGATTTCCGCGTCCTCGGCTTCGTCCAGACCATCACTGCTGATGCTGGTTTGCAGCTCGACCGAGAAATCCTCGTTCAGCCAGACACCGCCGCGCAGCCTGATGCTGCTGCCGTCACCGTCAACACGACGGGTCGACCCCACGGCACCGGGCACGTTCGGCGCCTCGACCGGGACGGTAATCGACACTTCGTGCGCCAGGTAATCAACCCCGCCGAAGACGGTCCAGCCGTCTCCCTGGGCCTGGGCCGCACTGCTCAGGATAGTGGCCAGCGCGAACGCGGCATATTGTTTGTTCATGGGCTCCCCTTGGTGTATTCGCCTTGCGAGTTTTCCGGCGGCGGCTGCTAAACTGCCAGCCGGGCGACGGCCCGCATGTGCGGATAGGTGAATCATTACTGAAAATTCCGCCGCTTGCCACCCCCCCTGCCTTCCCTGACTGGCCTGAACCATGAAGTATTGCACCCAGTGCGGCGGCGCGCTGGAACATCGCATTCCAGACGGCGACAGTCTCGCCCGCTTCATCTGCGGCCAGTGCGAGCACATCCATTATCAAAACCCGCGCGTGATTACCGGCACCTTGCCCGTCTGGAATGACCAGATCCTGATGTGTCGTCGGGCGATCGAGCCGCGCCATGGCCTGTGGACGCTGCCGGCCGGTTTCCTGGAAATCGGTGAAACCGCTGCGGAAGGAGCGGCCCGCGAAACCATGGAGGAGGCCCGGTCTCGCGTGGAGGTTGGCGCGCTGTTCAGCTTCATCAACGTGACCTACATCGGCCAGATCTACACGATATACCTGGCCGAGATGCTCGACCTGGATTTCGGCCCTGGCGAGGAAAGCCTGGAGGTGGAACTCTTCCGGGAGGCCGATATTCCCTGGCAGGATCTCGCCTTCCCGACCATCAAGCTGGCCCTGCAGGACTACTTCGCCGACCGCCAGCGCGGCCAGTTCTCCCTGCACGTGCATGACCTCAAGATACCGCCCTGGAAGCGGGGCGGCTGAGCACGACCACCTCGCCCGCCGATCCGGGTTAAAATTTTCCCTGAACCAGAGTTTATTGCGGAGTCACCATGACCTTCGTCGTCACCGAAAACTGCATCAAGTGCAAATACACGGACTGCGTGGAAGTCTGCCCCGTCGACTGTTTCCATGAAGGGCCGAACTTCCTGGTCATTGACCCCGAAGAGTGCATCGATTGCACCCTGTGTGAGCCCGAGTGCCCGGCCGAAGCGATTTTTGCCGAAGATGACCTGCCAGAGGATCAGGCCCATTTCCTGGAACTCAACGAAGCCCTGTCAAAAGCCTGGCCGGTGATCAGGGAACAGAAGGAACCCCCGGCGGACGCCGCCGAGTGGGACGGCAAACCGAACAAGCTGGAACTGCTGGAACGCTAGTTGCGCCGCAGCCTGCGCCCTGGGGGCGCAGGCCGCACCGCGGTGGAAAGGCGGTCGCCCTCAGGCCGCCAGCGAGCCCGACTGCAGCGCCTCATAACGACTCAGCGTGGTGTGAAAGGCGCCCCGCTCGGATGTCTCGCTGCCAAGCTGAAACCAGAACTGATAGCGGCATCCCACCTTCAGGCCCATCACGGGCACCCGGACCCGAAAATCGTCGACCGGCTGCGCCAGGCACAGACCATAGCGGACCGGCTCGCTGTCACCCTCGGAAAACACTTCCCAGCGCAAACCGACGGGCTTGTGTCCGCCGGTGCATACACGGGTGGCGATCAGAGCCGAGGTCGGGCCCTGTGCCAGGCATTCGACCCCCTCGGAAAACGGCGCGTTCGCGGACGCCGGCTTGCGGGTTTGATCCGTCATGATTTCCCTCTCATACTGCTTTTTGTGTTGTCGTTTGTTCATGCCGGCACAGTCTGATCCTGCACTGTGACAGCACGATGGCAAGGGTGAAAAGCAAAAATGAAGCCACTTTCGCTATACCAGATCGACGCCTTCACCCGCCAAACCTTCAGTGGCAACCCTGCGGCCCTCGTGCCTCTGGACCACTGGCTGGAGGATGACCGGCTGCAGGCCATTGCGGCGGAAAACAACCTGTCCGAAACGGCCTACTTCGTGCCACATTCACAGACCGATTTTCATCTGCGTTGGTTCACTCCGCGCTGTGAAATCGACCTCTGTGGCCATGCCACGCTGGCCACAGCCTGGTGGCTGTTCCATCACGGCGGCTGGACCCGGCCGCTGCTGCACTTCACGACCCGCAGCGGGGTCCTGATCGCGGAGCGGGCCGGCGAGGCCGTGCGCATCAGCCTGCCCGCGCGCCCTTCCCACCCCGTGAGCATGATGCCCGCCGCGGTCAGCGCCGGGCTCGGGCGCACGCCCGCTGCGCTGCGCAGCGGCGCCAATCTGATCGCCATCTATCCCGCGCAGGCCGACATCGAGGGCCTGACCCCTGATTTCGCCGCGCTCAGGGCTCTGCACCCCAAGGGAGTGATAGTCACGGCGCCCGGCGAGGATTGCGACTTCGTGTCGCGTTACTTCGCGCCCTCTTTCGGGGTGGACGAGGATCCAGTCACCGGCTCGGCCCACGCGGACCTCGCGCCGTACTGGGCCGAAATCCTTGGCCGCGACCGCTTCAAGGCCCGTCAGCTCTCCGCTCGCGGCGGCGAACTCGACGTGGAACTTGCCGCCGGACGGGTCGGTCTGACAGGCCACTGCGCGCTCTACCTGCGCGGCGAAATCTTCTGCCCCTGACGCCACGGCTCCCTCCCTCCGAGACCCATGCCCCCATGCCCGCGATCGAATTCTGGTTTGACTACATTTCGCACAATGCGTATCTGGCCTGGCATCGCTTGCAGACGATGGCCGAGACGGAGGGATTCGTGCTCCGCGCGGAGCCCGTGCTGTTCGCCGGCCTGCTGAACCACTACGGCAACAAGGGCCCGGCGGAGGTGCCGGAAAAGAATCGCTGGATGCTGCGTAACGTCCTGCGCAAGGCGGCCCTGAACGGGATTCCGATCCGGCCACCGGCCTCGCATCCGTTCAACCCGCTGCTGGCCCTGCGCAGTACGCTGGTCGTCGATGAAGGGCCGCAACGCAATGCCTTCGTCAGCGCCCTGTTCCACGATATCTGGGCCCAGGGAGCCGACCCATCGGCCCAGGCCACGATCAAGTCGGCGGCGCAGCGTAGCGGACTCGACGGCACGGCCCTGCTGCAGCAGGCCACCACGCCGGACATCAAGGATGCGCTGCAGATGCAAACGCGCCGGGCGATTGGTCAGGGCATTTTCGGGGTGCCGAGCATGCTCGACGGCAAGGAACTGTTCTGGGGCTACGACGACCTGGACTACCTGGGCCTGCACCTGCAGGGCCGCGATCCCCTGGCGGGGCAGAATCTCGCCGCGTGGACCCGGATCAAGGCATCAGCCCGCCGCCAGGGCTGAGACCCGTGCGGGAAACGACGCTCAGGCGTTCTGGCTGTCCTGGGCCAGACTCATCATGAGAAATCCGCAGAAAGCCGCGTTGTTCGGGCGCAGGCTGGGGTCGACACGGGACTTCAGGTCCAGGATCTGCTCCCGGTAGCACCGGTAAAAATCCCAGGATGGCCGTGGCCGGTACTCCAGCCCTGTCAGGCCGAACTGCGCGATCACACCCTTTGCCGTGGTCGGCTTGACGAAAACCTCGGTCTGCGGGTGATAGTAGTTGGGCAGGATGGTCATCAGCGACCACTTGGCCAGTTTGCCCCGACCGAGCACATCCTGCATCGCCGCGAAACCGGCCGGCTGGTCGCCATGCAGAAACCCGTACAGGCCGCCCACCAGCGCCTCGGCCTCCCCCGCCGACAGCGCCGAGACATAGTCCCGGAAGCGCGGCTTTTCAAACAGCGAGACCAAGGAAGCGGCGCTGACAATGCGGACCATCGACACCCTGACCGCCTCCGGATGGTCGAAGGCCGACGGCGCGAAAGCCTCCTGGGCCATGGCGCTCATCTGGTCGACCTTGTGCTTGCGACCGACCTTCTGCAGCTCCGGATGCTCGAAACCGCCAGGGTACTGGATGAGAAACCGCTCTTCCGCGCGCTGCAGCTGCGCAAGATCCATGATCACTCCCGGCAACAGGACAGGCGCATTGTGCCTGCGGCCGGCGATCCGTCAAGCCCGTTCGATCCGCCCCGGCCGATTACGGCAATGCCGCCAACCCGGCCAAAGTTTCAGCGTCTTGGCGATCGGGACGAGGCTCAGCCGGCAGACCCATGCGACTGCCGGCTGAGCTGATCCACCAGCGCCCGGGCGGCCTCGCTCACATCCCGCCAGGTCAGCTCGAAGCCGCCCGCATCCCCGAAGTACGGATCGGCCACGGCCTCGCCCTGGCGTCCATCGACACAATCCATCAGCAGCGACAGCCGGGCCGGACTGGCAGCGGGTTGCATGGCCCGCAGCGCCGCCAGATTGCTGCGATCCAGGGCCAGGATGCGCCCGTAGCGGTAGAAGTCCTCCGGCTCCACCTGCCGGGCGCGGTAACCGGCGATGTCCAGGCCATGGGCCCGGGCCACCGCCTGGGCACGGCGATCCGGAGGATTGCCGACATGCCAGTCGCCCGTGCCCGCTGAATCCGCGCTCACGATCAGGCCCGCGCGCTCGGCCTCGGCACGAAAAGCCGCCTCGGCCAGTGGCGAACGACAGATATTGCCGAGACAGACGAACAGCACGGCGGGGGCTTTCATGAGCAGACAGACGCGTTCGAATGGGCGGCGCAGCTTAGCAGGCCGACCAACCCTGCCCTCGTTCCAGGCGAGGAGCCGCCCCGCAGCGAAGAGCAGATGGGCCGGTGCCGGGAGCGGCCGGGCGGCCACTCAGCCGCCCGCGAGATCGCGCAGCGCGAAAACCTTGAGATAGGCAGTTTCCGGCATGGCCGGGTGCACCGGATGATCCGGCCCGGCCCCGCCCTGATGGACGCATTGCAGGCGCCGGCCCAGCCGGGCGGCCTCACGCTGCACCATCTGAAGCAGGGTGTCGGCCGGCATATGATGGGAACAGCTGGCGGCGAACAGCATGCCGCCCGGGGCCAGCAATTGCAGGGCCACATGGTTGAGGCGGGCGTAGTGCTCGCGCCCGGCATCGAAGTCCTTGCGCCGCTTGATCAGGGCCGGCGGGTCCACCACGATGTGATCGAAGGACTCGCCCGCATCGCGCAGGGCCCGCAGCTGCTCCAGTGCATCCCCGCAGCGGGTCTCCACCGCAAGATCATGGGCTGCCGCTGTGGCCTCCAGCTGGTCCAGGGCGGGGCGCGAGGCATCCACGCACAGCACCCGGTCGGCGCCCGCCGCGGCCGCGGCCAGCCCCCAGCCCCCAACATAGCTGAACACGTCGAGCACGCGCGCCCCCTGGGCCAGGCGGGCGAACAGCTCGCGATTCGGACGCTGATCATAGAACCAGCCGGTTTTCTGACCCTGCGCGAGACTCACGCGGTGCCGTAACCCGGCTTCCGGCACGTCGACCGCCTCCACCGGGGGGCCGACCCACTCGTCCTCGGCCGGCAGGCCCTCCAGGGCGCGGGCGGGATTGTCGTTGCGCAGCAGTATGCTGCTCGCGCCACACAGTTCCTGCAGCGGTGGCAACCACAGCGCGCGCAACGCCTCCATGCCCGCGGTGTTCACCTGCACCGCCAGCACCGGGCCGTAGCGGTCCACGATCAGGCCCGGCAACTCATCGCCTTCGCTGTGGACCAGCCGGTAATAGGGCGCCGCGTAGCATCGCCCCCGCCAGACCAGCGCCCGCTCCAGCCGGGACGCAAAGAATTCCCGGTCCAGGCTCACAGGTTCGCGACTGAGCAGGCGAACGCTGATCAGGGTGGCCGGGTTGGCCGTACCGCGGCCCACGAAACGGCCTTTGTCATCGATGACATCGACAACGGCGCCGGGAGGCAGCCCCTTGAGAGGCGTTCGCCGGGTATCGATCTGGTTGGAGTAGATCCAGAGCTGCCCCTTGCGCAGGCGGCTGGACTCGCGCGGGTTCAGGCGCAGGGTGGCGACGGGTTCGGACATGGGCAACTCGGCGCCGTTCCGGTCATCGGAGCGGCGCGAAAGACGAACGGGGGCGCGAGCTTACTACAGGGCGGCCACGCCGAAGCGCACCCTGGCCACGAATCGGGACTCGTCAGCAGATTTGTGTGAGCCCGCCGCCGCAGGCTGTCAGCGACCCTGACCCTCGTTGCCCTGGGGCACGACCAGAATCTGCAGATTGCCGCCGGGCGTCGCCGCGGATGCCGAAGACGACGTCGGCCGGCGGTCACCGGCAGCCCGGTCCGGCGCGTCTCCGAAACTGGAGCCGCCCACGATGGCGGAGCCATGGCCGCTACGCAGGCCGTGATAGGCGTAGCTCTGGTCCAGTTGGCCCAGGGCTTCGGCCGCATCTTCGGCCTCGTTGGCCGGGCTGAGCGAGCTCACGCCCAGCCCCAGCAGCACGGCCAGGCCGGGTCTCATCAATGCAGCGGGCTGACGCCCGCCCCGCGTGCGCCTGCCGGCGTCGGGCTTGGAATTTCTGCTCATGACACGGCTTGTACCGCAGGCGGCATGAAATAAACGTCAATTCAGGCCAGCGCGGCACGCACTCAGGGCAGCGCGGAGCCCTCGCCATCCGGCGGCGTCGATATCCAGCTTTCCGCGGCCAGATCGTGCGGCAGGCTGACCTGGAACGGCGCGACAAAGCCATCCAGCGCATTGCGCAGCGGATCATCCGGGTGCGACACCGGCTCGGCCGCCAGGGTCTGCAGGCTGCCCCAGTCCGCACTGGCGCTCGTGCCCGTGCCGCCCCCCGGATCGGTCGAGGTGGCCTCTGTGACGCAGCTGAATTCACTGGTGGGTGCCTGCGCGCCCAGATCGGTCTTCAGGAAGGTCAGCTGACCGCTGGGCAGGCCCGCGCCCAGCAAGGCTTCGGTCAGCGTCAGATAACCTGCGGTCTCGACCGCGCCGGACGTCAGCAGCGTTGAGCCCGCCGGGCAGCAGATATCCATGCCGGCAATGCTGGTGATCACGATCTCGCCGAGAAACCGGGTGTAGTTGCCGCTGGGGTCCGTCAGACCATTGAGCACAGTCAGATAGCTGTTGGCCTGGGCCACGATCTCGGCCTCCAGCCCGGCCAGGATCGACTGCTGCGACACACCGGTGCTGCAGTCCACCGGTGCGACCAGGGGCTGGGTGACGCAGGCGCAGGTCTCCGGCAGGTTCACGTCGCAGGGGATCAGCGGATCGCTGCAGAAACCGCCGGCGGCCGGCTCGGCCGGGGCGCCGCGTGTCTCGCAGGGGCTGCCGGCCACCACCTTCTGCGACAGGTAGCGCGACTGGATGTCTGCCGGCGCGATCGGACAGGCCAGCGCCGTGGACCTGTAGAGATGGCCCTGGATGCCATCCGGCGATGCGCCGATGGCGTAGTTCGGCCCGCCCTGCAGGGCGTGCAGGTAACTGACCGCCCCGGTTGCCGGCCGGCCGCTCAGTCCGGTGTTATCCGCATCTTCGTCGCTGGTCGCCTTGATGCAGGGCGTGCCGGTGCAATCAGGCCCGGAGTAATACACCGGCTCGCGACTGGTGAAGCGGTCATCACGCACCCCGATCAATGCCCGGTAATTGCGATGCGCCGGGTCGGGCGCCAGCGGCGGCACCGTGCGGTCCACGTAGGGCACCAGCGGCGCCTGATGCTCGTCGAAACCCAGGGCCCGCCCCAGAGCGACGCCGGTCGCGTCATAAACCGTGATCTCGTGCGAGGTCTTCGCCGCCATGTGCTTGATCAGGGCGTCCCGGATCGCCACCAGCCCCACCAGCGAGCCGATGACCAGGATCGTGATCAGCAGCAGCAACTCGATGGTGATGACGAAGCCGGCTTGCGTTCGCCGCCGCCCCGGGCACGCGGACATCAGAACAGGTCCCCGATCATGCCCAGCACCTCGAACACCTGCTGCGCCGCCGGGAACAGCACCAGCATGACGAACATGGGAAAGGAAATCAGCATCATGGGCAGCATGGCCTCCATGGATTTGCGATTGACCAGCTCGGCCGCCTGCTGGTCCTGCCGGGCCTTGAGCAGCTCCGCCTGCGCCCGCAGCGTTTCGACGACCGGAGAACCGGCCCGATAGGCCACCCCGATGATCGCCGCCAGCCGCATCAGGCTGGGCACGCCGGTGCGTTCCGCGAGCATGGCGAAGGCGGCATCGCGATCGCGTCCCGCGTCGATTTCCAGCGCCAGCAGACCGACCTCCTGCGCCAGCGGATGCTCCTCCTTGAGTCCGTGCTCGGCGGCCTGCCGGAAAGCCAGGGTGAGGTTCATGCCAGACTGCAGATAGACGACCATCAGGTTGATGAAAAAACTCAGGGCGGACTCAATCTCGGCCCGGCGCTTGCGCCGCCGTCCGATCAGCCACAGCTCTGGCAGGAAACTGCCCGCCAGGCCCGCGACCAGCCATGTCCACCAGGGCCACTCGTAACGTCCCAGCTCTGCCGCACCCAATCCCAGCAGCAGTCCGAACATGAGCTTGATCGACCAGAACAGGCCGCGTACAGCCTCCGGGCGACGTCCGGCCTGACGAATCAGGCGCGACGGGTAGATCTGCAGTCCCGCCTTGTCCTCGAGGCCTGAAGCGGTTTCCGGGTCCGTA
>JBFKIN010000054.1:0-11105 GCA_041632255.1 Oceanococcus sp.
ACCGCGCCCAGGTCGAAATGCTGCTGCCGGATGTGCTGGCCCTGCCCCCCGAGTCCGGCCAGGTGTTGTTTCTGGATGATCGGGGACGCTGCCTGGTCCGCACCGGCGCCGCAGCCGGTTTTGCCGTTCCTCTGGATCTGCTCCCGGCGACGCTGAACGAGGAGGATGGGGAGCGCGCGACGGTCTACCGTCACGAACAGGCGCCGTCGCTGTCCCATGAGGGCCTGCCATTGCCGGAAGGCCGCAAGGTGCGGCGCAGCCTGGAGTTGCTGCATCACATCCAGCAGCCCGAGCTTCGAATCAACCTGCTTCAGGGTGCCTTTGCACCGCGGCGCGAGTTCGATCAATGGCTGCGGGCAGCCCGTCTCCCGGCGGCTCTGGCGGCAGGTTACCTCCTCTTTGCCACCGTCGCGATGGCTTTGAACAACCAGCAGACTGCCCAGCAGCTGGATCGCCTGCAGCAGCAGGCGCAACAGCAGTTCAACCAGGCTTTCCCGGACATTACCCGGATTGTCGATATGCGGGTCCAGGCCCGTCAGGAGCTGGATCGTCTGCGCGGAAGCGCTGGCGGTGGTGGCTTCCTGAGCTTGTTCAGCCAGTCCGCGCCGGCACTGTCCAAGGTCCGGGACCTCAAGCTGGATGGCGTGCAGTTCCGCGATGGCTCCCTGTATCTCAGCCTGTCCGGCAGCGACCTGCAGGCGCTGGAGCGTCTGAGGGCTGAGTTTGGCCGCATCGACGAGCTGAAACTCGACGTGCAACAGGCGCAGGCTGGTACCGATGGGGTGCAGATCCGGCTCAAGGTGGATGCAGCCTGATGCGTGAATGGTTCAACAATCTGGAACAGCGCGAGCAGCTGATCGTTGGCGCCGGGGCAGTGGTCGCTGCCCTGCTCATCTACTGGCTGCTGATCTGGGAGCCGATGGCCCGGCGGGCACAGGATCTGAAGGTCGGCCTGGTGGAAAGCCGCGAGCTCATCGCCTATCTGCAGCAGGTCGAGGTCGAAGCGCGGCGCCTGGGTCGCAACAGGCCGGCGCCCCAAGGCAGTGGCCGGTCCCTGCTGTCGACAGTGGACAGCAGCAGCAAGCAGGCGGGTCTGGGCGAGTACATCAAGCGGATTCAGCCCGAAGGTCAGGACAGCGTTCGCCTGTGGATCGAGAACGCGCCTTTTGATGCTCTGGCGAACTGGCTGCTGCAGATGCAGAGCCAGCATGGCATCGTCCTGGACAATGGCAGCCTGGACCGCTCGGATCGCGCCGGCACGGTCAAGGCGCGCCTGACCCTCAAGGAACAAGGCCGATGATTCTGAAGCTGATCGGCGCCTTCGTGCTGAGCCTGCTCGTCGGGCTGGTCGCATACGCACCGGCAAACAAGTTGATTCCGCTGCTGCTGCAACAGGAGCTGGGTTTGCGCCTGTACGAGGTCGATGGCGCCTTGCTTGAAGGACAGGCCGGTTACGTGGAGTTTCGCGAACTGGGCGCACGCAACCTGCGCTGGGACGTGCAGCTTGCGCAGCTTCTGCGGCTGCGCCTCAGCGCAGACGTGGAGGTTTCGCTGGACAGCCGCGATCCGAACAAGGACAACTCCTGGCTGACCGCGCGCCTGAACAAGTCCCTGCTTTCAGACCGGGTCGAGTTGCGCGACCTGGAGGGGGTGGTGCCCATCGAGGCCATGGCGAAACCGCTGAAGCTCCCGTTCCTGCCGCTTGGGGGCAACCTGTATTTTCGCTTTGATGACCTGGCGGCGCAGGACAACCGTCCGGTCCTCGCGCAAGGCGAGATCCGCTTGCTCAGCACCGAATGGCGGGTCGGCCGCAGCGCGCCCCTGGGCGACTTTCAGGCGACTGTATCCACCGACAAGGGCGTCATCGTCGGAGAGTTCGGCGGTCAGGAAAGCGCCAAACTGGACATCGAGGGACAGGCCAGCCTGAACCCCGATGGAAACTATCGGCTACAGGCGCGTTTGCGCCCCCTGCTCGACACGCCGGCACCGGTGGCGAACAGCATGAAGGCGCTGGGACGGACCGATCGTCAGGGCTGGTACAGCATCAATCGGCAGGGCGCCCTGCCCTGAACCCGGCCCCAGACCTGCCCCCGACCATGGCCGCCGAGCGCAATTACTGGGCGCCGCACGTCACCGTTGCCGCCGTGATCGAGCGCGCTGGTCGCTATCTGATGGTGGAAGAGCGCGGCCCTGGCGGTGAACTCGTATTGAATCAGCCGGCTGGACACCTGGATCCACAGGAGAGTCTGGTCGAGGCCGCCGTGCGGGAGGTGCGCGAGGAGACCGGTTACGACTTCTGTCCCAAGGCGCTGACCGGCATCTACCAGTGGCGGCACCCGGTGTCCGGTGAGCACTTTCTTCGGGTCTGTTTTTCCGGCGCGGTCCCCGCGGGCGGGCCTTCCAGCCGGGTAGACGATCCAGACATTCTGGCTCAGCTGTGGCTGAGTTCCGAGCGGATTGAGCAGCTGCCAGCCGCGCGTTTGCGCAGCCCCATGGTGAGGCGTTGCCTGCAGGATCATCTCAAGGGTGTACGTCTCGGCCTTGATGTCCTGAGGGTGATCGAAGGCAGCGGCCCGCTTTAATTGGCTCCGAAGGCGGCCACCCCGGTTACCGTGCTGCCGGCGTGGTTCAACTCGTAGCTGAGTCCGGCACCACGACCACCCGTGGTGATGAAACCGCTGAATTCTCCGTTGCCGCCGGCAGTCTCGCCAACGAGGACGTTGCTGTACTGCCCGGCGAAGACATTCGCTGGCGTCAGCGGGGAAAGGTTTCGGCCGAGCAGGCCATTGCCGCTCGCCTGCCAGATTTGCTCGTTGATACTCAGATTCAGGCGTGACTGCACCGTCTGGCTGTCGAAATCAGCCCGCAGTACCGCATCGCCCAGGATGCCCACATTGCCAGCAGTGTCGGTGGGATTGGTATTGCCAATCAGCACGAATTCCCGGCTGCCGGTCGTGGGCACCGCAATACGACCCTCGTGAACCGCTGACGCGATCTGATGCAGCTGTATGGCTTCCGGATCGATCTGCTGACTCGAGCCATCGCGGAAGCGCAAGGTCATTTCCGTGCCGGACCACCGACCCCAGCGCAGACGCGTGGCTGGATCAAAGCCTGCGTCGACCACGGCGCCGCCGGTCAGCCCGACCGCGGCGGCCACCGTGCGATCATTGCGATCAACGGGACCGATGAATCCAGTCACCTGTCCGTTGCTGTCGTTTCGCAATGCGGTGATCGAGGCCGTGAGGGTCTGCGTGTTGCGACCGCCTGCGCTGAGGGCGCTGACGATCGCAACGTCCCGGCGTGGGCCAACGATGGGGTCCGGAATAATTGTCTGATCAGCCTGCTGATCGGGTTGCCGGTCGTCCTTGGTGCTGCCGAGTCGATTGCTGGTCGAGAGCACTCGATGGGCCAGGTCGCCGCCACGTCGCGCTGCCCTGCGCCTGCGGTCCTCGTCCTCACCCCTCTGGCCGCGTGGCCCCCGCGCCTCATTGTCGACCAGCGGCCGAACGATGCGCTGGGGCTTGCCGCCGGCGCCCTGCACCCGGCCGAATTCGCCGTTTTCGAGGATGACCGAGCCCTGACCGTTGCTCAGGATCACCTTGCCCTGACCGACGCCCACCGTCAGCATAAAGCCGTCGCCGGAAGTGGCGCCATCGTTCTGGGCCAGGAGAGGGAGAGTCCCGAAATCGTACTGCCTGTCACCGCCTGCGCTGGCAAGCGCCAGGCCCGCGAGCGTCCGGGAAGCCGTGGCCGGACCTCCGGGCACCGGTTCCAGGTCTGCCACGAACGAGGTGCCACGGATGCCAATGGTGGCCACCGGCGTACTGACGCTGAAGGCGTTCCGGTTGCGTTGTCCGATCAGCCCCGTGATGGCGCGGAAGCCGCCCTTGAGGAGGCTGAACACGCTGCTGTCCTGCTCTTCCGCCTGGGCCTGTGTGGCGCCGGCCTGCCGCGTCTGGGTCGGCTGACGGGTCTCGGTCGCTACGCTGCGTTCCTGCGCTTGGGCGAAGCGGTATTTCTGAATGATGAAATCGGTGTCGGGCTTGAGTGATATCAGGGTCTCGTCGCTCATGCGCAGATGCAGACGACCATCCGCGCCAGTGCTGATCTTGTCACCTGCAATGACCTTCGCCCGGGGTACGGCACGATAAAGTTTGCCGTCCCGCTCGACCGTGACCCGACCGTTGACGTAGAGAATACGACCCGAGTCGGCCAGCGCGGCTCCGCAGAGCATCAGCGTCATCACCAGCAGGACAATTCTCGACATCACGAGGCTCCTCATCTATTCCAGCAACACCGTCAGGCCCAGACCCAGATCGAGCCTGTCGTAGTCGTACAGTTCCACGCTGGAGCTGTTTTCGACATATCGCGACAGCAGCAGGATGCTCCAGTTCTTCCAGCGATTATGGGTGTACTGCAAGGACAAATCTGTGAACAGCTGCTCATCTTCGCGTGCCGTACCCACGAAATCGCCGTCATAGTCAGCCTCAAGGTAGTGCCCTGCCAGATTCAGGCGCAGTCCTGGGCTGAGATGGATGGCGCCGCTCAGGGTCAGGCCGATCAGGTCCCGGCCGAACGGCGAGTCCTCGGCCACCGCCTTGTCCCGACCGATCGCCAGGTCCAGTCCGAATTCGCTGCCGTAGCCCCAGCTCAGACGGCGCCCGGCGCCCGCGGTGAGCAGGAACTGGTCGACGTCCCGAACCTCAAGGTCGTCACCGTGACGCAGCACCCCGGCCTTGGCGGCCCCACGCCAGTGCCAGAACTCCGACTGGCGCTGCAGCACGCCAAGTGACAGGGCTGCGAAATTCTGATTCTGCGAGCCGTCCACGAAGGTCTGCCCACCGGACAGGGTGCTGCTGAATGTGGTGTCACCCACGCGGTAGCGCAATCCGGAAGCCAGGGCCCAGCGATTGTGGCTGAACTCTTCGGCATCAGCATACTGCCGGGCGATGAGATTGGCGCCGAGCAGCCAGCTCAGACGCGGCCCCAGCGGGCTGCTCAATTCGCTGGACAGCTGGGCCTGGGCGTAGCTGGACTCGGTGCTGCGCGCGGCATCATCAATAAAGAAGCCGGCGAACTCGGTCAGCGACGTGGCGCTGTTGGCGTTGCTGTCATTTCCGGCGCTCAGCCCCAGGCGGGTCAGCAGGCGACGCTCGTAGCGGCCGGCGTGGCGCTGGATGGCTTCCCGGTAACTGGCGATGACCAGAGCGGCAGTGGGTGGCGGGTTGCTCTCGGCGAGCTGGTCGAAGATCGCCCGCGCAGATTCGTTCTCACCGCTTTCAAAATAGGCCCGGCCAAGGTCCAGTCGTGTCCCCATCGACCCGGGTCGCTGTCGCGCCGCTCGCTGCAAGGGGTAGATGGCCTGCTGCGGCTCACCGGCATCAAGCAGCAAAACGCCGTACACATAATCGAAGTCCGGGTCCCCGGAATAACGCGATTCGATGGCGCGCAACTCGGCCAGGACAGTCAGCACGTTGCCGCCGCCGCTGGCAGCCAGCGCACGCTGATACAACTCGGTTTCGGCGAAAGCGCCCTGTGCCGGCTCGCCGCCGGGCAGTTCACCAATGGTCTGCGGCGTCGCGTCAAGCGAATCCAGGGCGCTGGTGTCGTCCGCCTCGGCCTCCGTATCGGCCTCGGGTAAGGGCGCGCCATTTTCGGGAACGAACCAGAGGAAATACGGTTCCGGTGGCGGCAGTTCGCCAGGCGGAGTGGGTGCCGCGCTGCTCAGGGCTGGTTCGGGCGCCACGGCGGCGGGCACGCTGGTCAGCACTGTGGCAACCGGCCGCGCGGCCGCCGTCCAGGTCATGTCGCCCTGTTCGATTTGCTTGCCCAGCGGCCAGAGTTCGCGCACCTGTGCCTCGGAGGGTATGCGCAGCCGGCTGCCGGCGCGCAAGCTGTCGAGTCCTTCAACGAAAGCCTGCGGATTTGCGGCGTAGATGGCCCAGGCCCATTTGTGCAGGCTCAGATCCCTGCGTCGGTCGTGGAATCGCGCGGCGACGGTGTAAATGCCTTCGCCGCGAACGGGCGTGATGTATGTGGAGTTGGCCGCTTCCGCCAGAGGGGGCGAGGACGTTGCTCCCAGGGACGACGGCAGCACTGGTGCCAGCGCGACCTGACGCGGCTGGAGGATCAGGTCGATGGCTGTGGCCACGCTCTCGTAGCGGTCGCCCTGCTCCAGCTGTTTCCCGTAGGGCCAGAGCTCTTCCACCTGTTGCTGGCTGGGAATCAGCAGCCGGGTGCCGGCGCGCAGGGTGTCCGGTCCGGGCCCGAAACTCTCCCGGTTGGCGGCAAAGATGGCCAGCGTCCACTGGCGCAGATTGAGCGTGCCCTGATCATCCCGGAACTGCCGGGCGACGGCATAAACGCCTTCGCCAGGCTGGATTGGACCGTACATCTCGGCCGCCGTGGCCTGCCCGGCGCACAGGCCGATAAACAGGATCGCCCGCGTCAAAAGGCTGAAGCTTGATGCCGACCCACCAGACATGCCCGGATCTCCCCTTGCTGCTCCGCTGCGCTGACCATACTACAATCCGCGACCCCGAGCGTCTTCTTTTTTCAGCAGTTTTTTCCCTCCATGACCAAGATCATCGTCGGCATTTCCGGCGGCGTCGACTCCTCACTTGCCGCAGCGCTGCTCCTGGAGCAGGGCTATGCCGTTGAGGGCCTGTTCATGTTCAACTGGGCCGAGGACGAAGACGCCTACTGCACCGCCGCGGATGACTTTCGCGAAGCGGCCCGGGTTGCGGCCGACCTGGGCATCTGCCTGCACCGGGCCGATTTCAGCAGGGAATACAAAGAGCGCGTGTTCGCCCACTTCCTGGACGAATACCGGGCCGGGCGCACGCCGTCCCCGGACCTGCTGTGCAATCGAGAGATCAAGTTCGGCAGCTTCCTGGAGCATGCCCGCAGTCTGGGTGCCGAAGCCGTGGCCACCGGCCACTATGCCCGCCTGCGCCATGACGCGGACGGCGCCCATCTGCTGCAGGCCGCCGACCAGGACAAGGACCAGACCTATTTCCTGGCCGATGTCCGACGGGAGGCGCTCGCGGACGTGCTGTTCCCCCTCGGGAGGTTCACAAAGCCGCAGGTCCGACGGATGGCGGCCGAACGCGGCCTGCACAATTACCAGCGCAAGGACAGCACCGGCATCTGCTTCATCGGCGAACGGCCCATGCGCGAGTTCCTGGCGCGGTACCTTGACGGCACCGATGGCGAGATTGTCGATGATGGCGGGGTCGTCCTGGGGCGGCATCCGGGACTGTGTTACTTCACCATTGGCCAGCGCCGGGGTCTTGGCATCGGCGGTCAGGCGCATGCCGTGGAGGCCCCTTGGTATGTCTATGCCAAGGAAGTGGACAGCGGACGTCTGCGCGTCACGCAGAATGCGCGCCACCCCCTGCTTTACTGCCACGGCGCCGTGCTGGCACCGCCACGCTGGATCCACCCGCCTGCGACAATCGAAGGCTGGCGCGGCACGGCACGTATCCGCCACCGGCAGTCCCCGCAGGCCTGCCGCCTGGAGCACCTGAACGGTTCCTGGACGCTGCGGTTCGACGAACCCCAATGGGCCATCGCCGCGGGTCAGTACGCGGTGCTGTATCAAGGCGAGGAATGTCTGGGTTGCGCAATCATCGACGCCGCCGTGCCCGAGGCCGCCTGAATTGGCGCCGCGGGCGGGGAGGATGGCGCGAATATCCGCTATAATTCGCGCCCCGATTTCCATGTCGCAGCGGCCTCGCTGGTCGCTCCTCACCCTGGGAGAATCACCTGATGACCGATAGTTTCGGCGCCCGCAGTCAACTCGCCGTAGGCAGCAAGTCCTACGCCTATTACCGCCTGGGCGCAGTCGCCTCGGACGACCAGCTGGCACGGCTGCCCTACTCGCTCAAGGTGCTGCTGGAAAACCTGGTACGGCACGAAGACGGTGTCAACATCACCCGGGACGACATCAACGCCCTGATCAACTGGGACGCCAAGGCCGAACCCTCGAAGGAAATTGCATTCACCCCGGCGCGCGTGATCCTGCAGGACTTTACCGGTGTGCCCTGCGTGGTTGACCTGGCCGCGATGCGCGACGCGCTGAACAAGCTGGGTGGCGATGCGACCAAGATCAACCCGCTGGTCCCGGTGGAACTGGTCATTGACCATTCCGTCCAGGTGGATCACTACGGCACGGCCGACGCTTCGGATCTGAACGCCCGGATCGAGTTCGATCGCAACAAGGAGCGCTATGCCTTCATGCGCTGGGGGCAGACGGCATTCGATAACTTCAAAGTCGTGCCGCCGGATACGGGCATTGTCCACCAGGTGAATATCGAGTACCTGGCTCGCGTGGTCTTCGGCAAGGAAACCGGGGTGGCCTACCCGGACACGGTGGTGGGCACCGACTCCCACACCACCATGGTCAATGGCATTGGCGTGCTGGGCTGGGGTGTGGGCGGCATCGAGGCCGAGGCCGCGATGCTGGGTCAGCCCGTCACCATGCTGATCCCGCAAGTGGTCGGCTTCCGCCTGACCGGGCGCCTGAACGAAGGGGTCACCGCAACGGACCTGGTCCTGACCGTGACCGAAATGCTGCGCAAGCTGGGCGTGGTGGGCAAGTTCGTCGAGTTCTTCGGAGACGGGCTGGCCGACCTGCCGCTGGCGGATCGCGCCACCATCGCCAACATGGCGCCGGAATACGGTGCCACCTGCGGGATCTTCCCGGTCGATGGCGAAACCCTGCGCTACCTGGAACTGACCGGCCGCGACGAGGATGAGCTGGCCCTGGTCGAAACCTATGCCAAGGAAAACGGCTTCTGGCGTCATGACGGACAGGCCGATGCCGATTACAGCCACGTGCTGGAGCTGGATCTGTCGACCGTGCAGCCCTCGCTGGCCGGCCCGAAGCGCCCGCAGGACCGCATCCTGCTCAAGGACATGAAGACCTCCTACGTCAAGCACGCCGGCCCGATGCTGGCCGAGCGGGACAAGAAGAGCGCCGAGGAAGCCCGTTTCGAAAGCGAAGGCGGCGACACGGCCGTGGGTCAGGCTCAGGCGGGCGTCGCTCAGGTCAATGCGGACGGTCGGACATTCACCCTGTCTGATGGTGATGTGGTCATCGCGGCCATCACCTCCTGCACCAACACCTCCAACCCGGCCGTGCTGATCGCGGCCGGCCTGGTGGCGCGCAACGCAGCCGCGCGCGGCATGAGCGTCAAGCCCTGGGTCAAAACCTCGCTGGCGCCCGGTTCGCAGGTCGTCAGTGACTACCTGGCCAAAGCCGAGCTCATGGATGATCTGGAGGCCCTGGGCTTCCACGTCGTTGGCTACGGCTGCACCACCTGCATCGGCAACTCCGGCCCGCTGCATCCGGCGATTTCCTCGGCCATCAACGAGCATGACCTGATCGCCACCTCGGTGCTGTCGGGCAACCGCAACTTCGAAGGCCGAGTCCACGCCGACGTCAAGATGAACTTCCTGGCCAGCCCGCCGCTGGTCGTGGCCTACGCCCTGGCCGGCACGGTCAACATCGACCTGGCCAATGATGCGATCGGTCAGGACAAGGACGGGGCACCGGTCTACCTGAAGGATATCTGGCCGAGCAATGCCGAAATTCAGGAAACCATCGCGCGCAGCCTCAATGCCGAAATGTTCAAGACCCGCTACGGCGATGTCTACGCCGGCGATTCCCGCTGGCAGGGCCTGGATATCCCGAAGGGCAAAATCTACGAGTGGGACGATAGTTCCACTTACGTGCAGAACCCGCCCTACTTCGAAGGCATGACCATGCAGACCGGCAGCATCGGTGACATCACCGGCGCCCGCTGCCTAGCCAAGCTGGGTGATTCGATTACCACCGACCACATCTCGCCGGCAGGCGCGATCAAGCCGGACTCGGATGCCGGCCAGTACCTCAGCGGCAAGGGCGTGCAGCCGGCGGATTACAACTCGCTGGGCAGTCGGCGCGGCAACCACGAGGTGATGATGCGCGGCACCTTCGCCAACATCCGCCTGCGCAACCAGCTGGCCCCGGGCACCGAAGGCGGCTGGACCCGGCATCAGCCCACCGGCGAGCAGCTGTCGATCTACGAAGCCGCGATGAAGTACAAGGCCGAGGGCACGCCGCTGGTGGTGCTGGGCGGCAAGGAGTACGGCACCGGTTCCTCACGTGACTGGGCCGCCAAGGGCACCATCCTGCTCGGCGTCAAGGCGGTCATCACCGAGAGTTTCGAGCGCATCCACCGCTCCAATCTGGTCGGCATGGGCGTGCTGCCGCTGCAGTTCCCGGAAGGCGAAACCCACGAAAGCCTGGGGCTCACCGGCAGCGAGACCTTCGACATCACAGGACTGACGCGAGGCGCTCGTACGGTCACGGTCAAGGCCACCGCCGAAGACGGCCAGGTGAGCAGCTTTGAGGCCCGTGTGCGCATCGATACGCCCAAGGAATGGGACTACTACGAGCACGGCGGTATCCTGCAGTACGTGATTCGCCAGCTGGCTGCCTGAGCCGGTTCCGCCTGAAAACCGAAGAACGCCCCGCTGGTCGGGGCGTTTTTTTTGGCTTTTTTCGCCTCCCGGGAGTGGCGGCGGGTTTCGCCGAAGCTGGGCCGCGACGGGACTTCAGTCGGGCCGGGCGCAAGCACCGAAGCAAAGCTGCAATTCATGCAGCTTGCGTGTCTTCATTGGTCGAGGGGCTTCCTCCTTGGAAAAAGCTCACTTGGTGTCGGAAACGGACATCGCGACCCTGATCAGGCATGGTCCGCTCAGTGCCAACAACGGTCGGTTAGCCGATCTGGCTGGATGCTTGAGACGGGCGCAGAGCGGACGAAGTGTCACAGTTGTGCTACGCTACTTCGGAACGACCATTGAGGCTGACTCTATGTCCACCACTACGATCCGGATGCCGGATGATCTGAAGGCACGAATCCACAACGTCGCGAAAGCCCGAGGGCTTTCGGCCCATGCCCTGATCATTGAGGCGATCGCAGAGAAAGCCGACAGTGGCGAACGACGTATGGCTTTCATGGATTCTGCAAACGCCAGGATGGCTGGAATCGCACGCTCTGGCGAAACCGTCACCTGGGCAGATATGCGGGCCTATTTGAAAGCCCGCGTCAGCCACC